>CATMIM010000123.1 GCA_950068635.1 uncultured Candidatus Poseidoniales archaeon | reverse complement strand
CTGATGGGAACAGCAGCGCCTCGCAGTGCTGGTACGCGGCTATCAGTTCCTCATCGGTGAGACGGACATCAGCACCAACACGGGTCAGATGGATTTCCTCTCGAACATCGTCAGCGAGGCCCTCCAGAATCATGTCGAGGAAGGCGAGTCGCTTGCGCGGCTCATCGCTGCCGACGAACAGCAGGTTGCACTTGTCACCAGGCGCCTTGGGGCCGAGGAACAGAGTTGCAGCACGCCCTTTCTCGTATGGATCTGAATACTCCAGTTCCGTACCGTGCGGAACGATCGCCGTCAGCTTGTCAGGGAACATCTGCTGCACTTCGGTGCGAGTCGCGTCCGAGATGCAGATGAACAGGTCCGCTCGCGCCAATCCCTCCATGAGGAGTTCGAGGTCGCGCCGACGAGCACGCCCGACCTCGGCATCGCCCACCTGAACAGCCCCTTCAGAGAAGTTGACCACCCTCGGTGCAATGTGGAACAGGTCGTGAATCGTCACCGAGACCGGGAGAGGAGATTCCTTGGGCACCAGATGCGCCTGCTCCTGGTCGCTGATGTGCAGCAGCCGTGTCCCACTCTCCCTGGCAGCCTTCGCCGCCTTCAGCACGCGTGCAGGATGCCCCCGCCTCCGTCGATAGTAGCGAGTGGCCGCGCCACCTTCGATTTCGTGCTCCACGACCCCATGCAGAGAGAACCCTGGAACCATGCCGACCGTCAACCGGTCCACCAGGTCATGATGTGCCCTTCCAAGCCCGCTCGTGCGCGACAGGGCACCGCCGCGCGCCACCAGAACCGGGTGCGCCATCGGCGCGGCGAGGCCACGCCGATATTAAACGGAGCAGCGAAACGGCGTCCATGGGCGAGAGTCAGGGTCACGAAAGCGGAGCTCGCCCCCGACTGCTGGTGGTGAAGGGCACATTCGAGCAGTTCGGTGGGGCGGAACGGGACCTGCTCAACAACCTGCCTGCGTGGACGAAGAGGTTCGAGATCACTCTGGCGACCCTCAATCTGCCAGATGAGGGACGCAACGCCCTTTCCGCCGCCGGAATCGAGTTCCTGACACCACCCGCGCCATGGGTGAAGCCGACTGGAGGATGGGCCGAATTCAACGCGCGCGCCAGCCGACAGGCGCAGCACCGCTGGTGGACGATGCTCAGGCTCTCCGAACAGGGCACGCGGCTCACCGACGTGCTCGCGAACATCGACGCGGTGCACGTCACCAGCGGAGTCGGGTCGTTGGAGTTCTGCGAACTGGTACCCAACGACGTTGCGTTGCACTACCACTGTCTCGAACCACACCGCGGACTCTACGAGGACGTGCTGCACAGGGGCATAGACGGCACACCGAAGCGCAACCTGATGCTCACACGCCTCCTGCTGGGTCGCCAGCGCGGGCGAGACCAGCGAATGGTCGATCGGCTCGAGCGACGGGCACTGGGGTCAATCTCAGGGAACTCTGCGTGGATCCAAGAACGCATTTCCTCCGTCTACGGTGTGGAATCGGGAATCCTGCTGCCCACGGTCGATCTCTCGGTATGGGCGGGTGAGCCACAGGAGCAGGCCGGCGAGTATGTCGTGACCATCGGGGGAGCATCCTGGGTGAAGGGCACCTGGGAAACACTCGAGATGCTGTCTGGAACAGGAATTGCGCTCTACCTCATCGGCGGATGCAAGCCTCGTGAAATGGGCCTCCTGCGGAGACGCGCTACTGAACTGAAGGTCGAACTCGACATGCAGCCGCGGCTCTCCCAGGAAGAACTGGTGGCACTGGTCAAAGGGGCGCGGGCGGTGGTCAGCCTCGCTCACGCAGAGCCGTTCGGGTTGACTCCGATCGAAGCGCAAGCCGCGGGGACACCCGCTCTGATGGTCGATGAAGGTGGATTTCGGCACACGGTGGAAGATGGGGTCAGCGGAAGGCTGCTGCCACGCGGAGACTGGGGTGCATGGCACGAGGCCTTGAAGCAGGCTGCTGACCGGGACACGCGAACCGTGTGGGCAGAAGCGGGGCGAGAGAACATCTCCAGCATGGGACTCACCCCCGAAGACCAGGCGGAGACACTCGCGGGCATCTTCGCGGGATTGTGGTCCGACGAGGAGGAGTGAATCACTCGGCGAGCATCTCGAAGCGCTTGAGAACCGATTGATACTCCTTGATGCTGGCACGGATGACACCTTTCTGTCCGGATTTCAACTCAGTGATCTCCTCGTTGCGCGATTCAGGGAAGGCGATGGCCACCTCTGAGTCACCTACCTTTCCGACGACCGTCTTGCCGTACCTGAACGCCTGACCAAGGCCAATCCCCGTGGTGTGCTCGACCCGTTCGATCACCACCGTCAGGTCCCACGACTTGTCCATGGCGGACTCGAGTCTGCTCGCCTGTTCTGAATAAGTGAGCATTCCATCGATCTCATGTGCCATGATGACGAACTCGTCTGAATCACCGACCCCACCGGATGCTGGCGTCGCTTCGGGGTCCGGCTCGGGCCAACCCGTCGTCGGCATCTCCGGAGCATCCTCGTCCGCCACGGGTTCTGGCTCTGGTTCCTGGGCGACCTCGATGATCTCAGAGACCTGCTCCTTCACCTCGCTCAGACTCACCTCGCCATCTTCGAGAATCTCCTCAGCCCGTTCCGAAACTTTGTGCGTCGCTGCCCATCCGGCGACTGCGGCGGTGATGGCTGCTGCTCCTCCCGCCGCCGCCATGCCCTTGCTCACACGACTGTCGGAGGCCATGCCCCCGGCTTTCTCTTCAATCGAATCCAATTTCACACCCAAGTATGCCCTGAGCCTGTTCTTCTGGTGATCCGAGAGACCGGACATCCGCTCCTCGAGATGAGAGTCTGCGAGTGCGCGCAATTCGTCGATGCCGGTATCCGGGTCTTCAGCGAGTTCCTCGACGGCGGACGCGATGACCTCGATCTCCTCGTCGGACCACAATCCCGCGAAGATCTCCGCCAGTTCAGAGTCACTCTCCACCTCGGCCTCCTCCTCGGCGTCAACTTCCGGCTCTGGTTCAGGCTCGGGTTCTGTTTCGCTGGAAGTGACGGTGAACGCTGAACTCGCCAGCAGTTCGTAACCGTTGTTGGCGAAGAAATTGACCTCGAAATCTCCATCCGGCATTCCATCCGAGAAGGTGACTGTGCCCTGGGTCGACGCGTAGTCGGCGTTCTGGATACCAGCGTTCTGGGTACCATTTACGTACAGCCATTTCAGGTGGTTCTCGCCGTCTGGAGGGGCCCCTTGGATGTAGATGCCAATCCAATCAGCAGGGTTGCCTGGACCATCCCTGAAAGTCACCTCGATCGCTTCATTCGGAGAATAACTCTCCTTGTTCAGGGAGACCGATGGGCCACCCCCGGACTCAGATTCGGTTTCCTCCGACATTGTCAGCGCGCCCCATGTCTGGGACCCTACCACTCCATCGACGGTCAACCCGTTGTCGGTCTGGAATTTCACCACCTCCCCATAGGTCAGGTCGCCGAACTTTCCGTCAACAGAGAGGGAGGCACCGTGCTCGTTGAGCAGCTCCTGCAGTTTGCGAACCTCGTCTCCGGACGACCCCTTCTCAAGATGCTCATCGTAGTGCTTGTTCACAGTTCTCTGCAGTGCAGCCATGGTCTTGGGGCCGGCGATTCCGTCAGCCGTCAACCCATGGTCGGTCTGGAAGTTCCTCACTGCCCTGTCGGTCTGGTTGCCGAATGAACCGTCCACACCGATTTCAGCGCCGAACTCGTTGAGCTTTTGCTGGAGAAAACGCACATCCTCGCCCTTCGACCCCTTCTCGAGATGCTCGGCCTTGGAGGAGAAGGACGAGCTGATTCGTGACCATGAGTCTTCATCTCCACGAAATTCTGGGACCCCTTCCCTGAACTGGGATGGGATCGATGACAACTTGACCTTCCTCACACCAAGGAGACCGACACCCAGACCTATGAGGGTCGGCGCAAACGCAAGGAAGGTCAGGAGGAGCGCGAGCGGTAGCCACCAATAGGATTCGTTGAAGGTCGCCGACCAGAACCAAGGGAGTTGCCAGACTGCTAACGCGAAGCCTAGCCAACCGCCGGATGCGAGGGCTCCTAAAAAACCCCCCCACATCATGCCGATGCCGTCCTCTCGCTCGCCCATCAGACCCCCGAGCGTGTGGGTGAGTAATACCGTTGTGCCGTTCATTTGATGGACCAGTCGCTACCAGAGTCGCCCATGAAGCCGGTCCAGAGCGTCGCCATCATCGGTGCCGGCAACATGGGCAGCGGCATCGCGCAGAAGAGCGCACAGGAGGAGTTCGACGTCCAGATGGTGGACCGTGAGCAGGAGTGGGTGGAGCGCGGCGAGCAGATCATCTCCGACTTCCTCTCTGAAGCGGTCGAGCGCCGCATCTTCAGGCCTGAGCAGGTGGAAGCGATCCAGGCGCGCATCACCAGCGTGGTCGGAACGGAGAACGTGAGCCCGGACACCGACTTGGTGATCGAGGCTGTGTTCGAGGACTTCGACATCAAGAAGAGCGTCTTCGGAACCTTGGACGACGTGTGCGGAGCCGCCACCATCTTCGCATCCAACACATCCTCCCTCTCGGTGAACGACCTGGCGATGGCCGCCGGACGTCCGAACCGCTTCATCGGGCTGCATTTCTTCTACCACCCAGCCAAGAATCGTCTCGTCGAGGTCATCCCCGCCGAGTCGACCAGTGCTGAGACCCTCGCGCGCACGGTACAGTATTGCAAGACGCTGGGAAAGGTGGTCATCGTGTGTGCCGACCGCCCTGGATTCGTCGTCAACCGCTTCTTCGTCCCCTACCTCAACGAGGCCTGCCTGCTGCTCGATGAAGGCATCGCCTCAACCGCCC
>CATMIM010000122.1 GCA_950068635.1 uncultured Candidatus Poseidoniales archaeon | reverse complement strand
CACGGGCGCTTAACTCAGCTTGGAAGAGTACCTGGTTTGCAACCAGGAAGCCGGGGGTTCAAATCCCCCAGCGTCCATACCCCTGGTGTCATTCATCAGTGTCGTGATCCGGACTCTGGAGTTGCTTGAATGATAGACAGGTCGCCAGTATCACAGAAAACAGAATGCTCGCCGTGAGCAGTTGTCCGGTGTTCATCGCAGGCGGGAAATCGGCGAACGCGATCATGGCGAATATGGAGACGGACGTGAGTGCAGCCAACCATCTTGCATACGTGTCCATTCGGGTCGGTGGATGTTCAGCAGTCGCATGTGCGAGATAATCTGCAGCGAATCCCATCCCTAACAGAACCGCAGGGGCGGTGGTGACTCCCCGCCCACCGAACAGACTCGCCATGCCATCGACGGCGCCACCGATCGCAATCGTACCGACCGCGATTCGGGCTGCGCGCAGCGGTGAGCGCAGCACGACCAACGAGACGAGGAAGATCACCGCTCCCGCGGAGAGGATCTGACTGACCCTGCCCGCTTCAAACGTACGGGCGAGTCCGGCCCCGACCGGCATATCTCCTCCCACATATCCCTGTAGTTCGTTCTCGTCGAGCAATTCCACCACATCATCCGAGAAGCGCAGCGCCGCGGCAGCGTTCTGACCATCGATCAGCACGGTGATCGCTACTCCAGTCGTCACACCATCGCGTTGCAGTCGCGCGTCGTCGATGAGAATCGAGCCGTTGCTCATTTCAGAGACTTGGTCGATCGTCGGTTCTGCCAGGTCGCCGTCATCATTCGAAACTCCGATGACCATGGGAGTCCGGAACACACCGGTGTCAAACGAGATCACGCTAGGATGTTGACCGAGCTGCCGTTGCAGATCCCGTACCTGTTGCAGATGTGCCGTTGAATTTCCATCCACATCCACGATGACCCAAGCGACGGTGCTCGATGCCAGCACATATCGTGATTGCAGGTCCTCCAACTCAGCGATGCCCGGGTCATCTTCTGGAAGAAGTTGATCGATATCGAAGATTTCAACTCCGGGAGGGGCGATGACGGCAATGGATGCCAGCAGCACGAGTGCGATAGGCCAACACCAGGACATCGATTGGTGAGAAGGCAGCGATTTCGATTCCAGACCCAATTCAAGTTTCAGACGACGACGCAGATAGATGCCCTCGAGCAGGTATCGCGTCACCACCCAATCGAGGATGATGCCGATTATCATGACCATGGCGAGCGTCCTGTGAGCGCGTATCGATGAGAACAGTGCCAGTGAAACCGCTGCCACGGTGGTCACCATCGCAAGGAAGAGCATCTGGCGTACCTCGTCTCGGTCCCGCGACGATCTACAGTACCAGAAGGCGCCATCAACGGCGACACCCATGATGATCGGAATGGCGATTCCGTCGAGGATGGAGAATTTGAAGCCCAGAGCCGACAGGACGCCCAACTCCGTGCCGAGAACCAGCAAGAGACCTCCAAGGGTTGCT
The DNA here is from genome assembly GCA_950068635.1 of uncultured Candidatus Poseidoniales archaeon. GTDB lineage: Archaea > Thermoplasmatota > Poseidoniia > Poseidoniales > Thalassarchaeaceae > JAKUTA01. Next base: position 3,369 of record CATMIM010000122.1, on the reverse strand, counting down.
CCCGCAGCCACAGCATCTCTCAACCCTATCGCCAGGATGGCTGTGAGCAGCACAACGGCAGGCAGCATGAAGACTGTCAGATCATGTTGCGCGATGTCCTTCGACTTGGCGAACAACATGTTCATTCCAACCGCCGAGACCTCATAATCGGTGGAATCGCTCACTTTCTCGGCCCACCTGGACAGTGAGCTCCAGTCCGGATTTTCCTCATCACTTTCCATCCAGACCATCCAGAGAACCTCGTTCGCGGCTGGAGGAAGTATCGCAAGGGTGCCTGCGAATGCAGGGCATGCAATGTTCAGAATCGTGTCTTCAGGAAGCATCAACAGCGTCGCTTCGAAGGCTGCCTGTTCCGCATCAGTAGAGTTGTTTCCACACCACCCATTGGGAATTTCCGGTTCAAGTACTTCCTGAAAATACGAGGCGTTGGCAAGCGAGCGATTCCTTGAGGCGAAGGCTTCCGACCATCTCTTGAAAGGAGTCTCCATGCGTGCGATCCAGTTACTCTCATCATCCCATGCGGTGTCCGGATTCGAGCCGCCCATGGCGTCTTGCTCAAGTTGCATCAGGTCTTGAACTCGAGACAGGTCGTCGGTGATACGCCCCCCATCATCATGACGGATTCTCAGTGTGAGTTGCGATCTGGTTGTTTCAGCGACGGACTCTGCTTTGATGCGCTTATCCACCTCGTCATCGAAGAGCATCTCCGAGGTCATGCTGGGCTCGACAGGGTAGACCAGCAGCAGCCCCGAACATGCCAACATCGCCACTACCAGAGCGAGGCGGGTCTGTTCGGGAGTCATGTCGACACCCGAGAACCTAGCACCGGGCAATCAGTTTCGCCACTCCATCCACTTGCCGGAGGAGGGGTCTCGCCACCACCATTCGCCACTGCCATCGGGATGCTCCAGGACCTCGTAGCCATCTCGCATCTCCCCGCTCTGACCAGGTGGGGGTCCGTCTGGTGCATTGAACATGACATCACCTACGTCATCGTCGTGTCCTTCACTCCAGATATCGTCTCGGCGGCGGCTTCTCCTCATCGCCAACAGCGCGATCGTTGTGATCAAGATGAGAATCGCCACGACTGAACCAGCGATCAGCAGCAGGTTGTCCGCGCTCGCGCTTGTTGTGGCCCCACTTCCTGCGGAGTCGGCGTTGTCTCCAATCCCGTCACCATCTGAATCGGTGTCTTCGTCGGGGTCATTTGGGAACGCGTCGGCGTTGTCACCAACTCCGTCGCCGTCAGTGTCCACGGCCTCGTTCGGGTCATCGGGGAATGCATCATCGCTGTTGAGCACCCCGTCTCCGTCGTTATCTGCTGGCAGTTCTCCGCCGTCTTCAGTCACGACTCCCTGATCGGTGACGATGATCGTCAACTCGGCCGGATTGTACATTCCACCCGATACTCGGACCACGATGGTGCCCACGGTCACCCAGAACGCAGCCTGACCGTTTTCATCGGTGACAAGACCGTACAAGGTGACGTCGTCTCTGACAAGAGTCACGGACAGACCGCCGACCGGTTGATTGTCCTCGTTGACGGCAGTGATCTGCACCGCGTCGCCCGGCAGCGGATTCGACGGACTGAAGCTCAGCGTCAGATTCTGCAGCACGGGTGGTTCTGGATTGGGCTCGGCTACCTTGGAGTCCAGAGCAGCCACGACCGTGGCTGATTCACCTTGTCCGATCTGAGCCACGGCGATCACTGTGTAGTCATCCTGAGGGGATGACAGGACCGGTAGGTGAAGGTCGGCACTGGAGCCTTGACCCCAGGCGACCGACTCCAGGTCGCCGAAGAAGTCGTCGAACATGTCGAAGATCTCGGCTTCGGTCATCTCCGCATTGCCGGAGCATGCTTCGTTGTCGCTTCCCCATTCGAACTGCTCGCCTTCTTCTTCGGCGGTAATCTCAAACTCCATTTCACCACCGTTGACGGCGGTCAGCGTGTACTGTCCGGAGTCCAGATTGAAGTTAGCGTGATACTTGTCTTCCCATTCCTCCATGTTCCAATCTGAAGTCGGTGTGACCTCATTGCCGTCGCTGTCTGCGAGAACGATGTTGTTGGGATTGTATGCAGGACCACTGTATGCATATTCGTTGAAACGGTGTTCCACATTCATGCGGATGTTACTCTCTTGGCTGTCATCCCAACGGTCTTCTCTCCAGCCGTCAAATTTCTCACACGTTCGTTCAAGTTCCTGCTCGGCTGGAATCCATCCGATTGCTCCTCTGGCGAGTTCCTGATAGAGAATCTCCGTGAACGCCGACAGGTCGAGAGATGCGGGATCCAATCCCTCCTTGGGAGCAGCCATCGCAAGGATGCGCGATGCTACACCATCGCTCAGGGCGATGTTGGTTGTCTGTCCAGGCCCCAGCGTCCCCGTCATCTCCATGGTGCCCGGGTTATTGAGCAGCAGGCCAGCGTGAATCGCTGTGGGGAACAATGCACCCTCATCCATGATCATGACTGCGACCAATGAAACCGGTGCCGTGATTCGTACCTCTTGGTTTCGCGATGTGTCACCTTGCTGGAAATCGAGTTCGAACTCCACAGGTTCCGACCATACGCTATCGTCGATGTCAGGGAACGGAACTGAGAGGTCCACCGGTGCAACACCAAGCCAGGCGGTATACTCGTCCGCATCGACCCCGGAAGGCGTCACGCTGATGGTGGTGAGGCCACCACCATCTGGCTCGACTGTGTACACAGGAATGCCCGCGATGGTTGTCTCCAGAGTCAAGCCACCACCCAACGATATTGACGCCTCGGTGGCGGCAACGAAGTTCAACCCGACGCCGGTCATCGTTTCTCCATCGTCTCGGGTGACCTTGGATTGCACGATGCTGATGTAGACACCAGGCAGTGTCGGAGTGACAGTCATACCGACCACGCCGTCGCTGCCAGAGGTGAGGATCTGCTCGTCCATCACCTCAAGAGGCCCATCGGTGATGAATGCGTCAATGATCTGCGCAGAGGGAGTGAATGATTCATCCGAATGAAGATCGCACCACCCTCCTTTCCTGTCCCAATCCTCGTAATATTGCTCGCCCTCATCGGAATGTTTCGCATACCCGTGATGAGGCTTGTAGGTGAAGTGATGCTCGGTTTGTGACAAATCCTCATCGGTGTATGTGACCGTAATCTGATGATCGGTAGCATCCTCCCACTCCTCTTCGTAGTCGTGGCTCTCCCACCCATCTTCTCTGTGGTCCTCCTCAGAATTGGTGTGCCCCCAGGTCTCTCCATCGCCCCAATCAATCTCGATCTGGGTGAGTTCCGGTTTTTCATATTCGATGCCCTTTTCGTCGATGCGGAAATTGCCATAGCGATATGAAATGTGGGCAGATGATCCACCAGAGTGACCT
>CATMIM010000121.1 GCA_950068635.1 uncultured Candidatus Poseidoniales archaeon | reverse complement strand
ATGTACGCCCAGATCGGTGGTGATGGTGCGATCGCCAACGGACCCGCTCCACTCGGTATCGGTGGTGTCAACCAGAAGCACTCACCAGCATTGGCGATCGACGGCAATGGGAATCTGCACGCTGTCTGGATCAGGGAGGGATCACAGCGTTGCCTGATGTTCTACGCCTTCGACCCATACTCCGATCCAGATACCAGTGACTCGGTGCTGGCGTTCGATGATTCCTATGGGACCATCCTGTGCCGCTCGAACATCCACATCGATGACCCTGCGAATCCTGCAGTGGTCGCCGACTACAATGGCAACGCCCACGTTGTCTGGCAGGACAAGCACGACCCGCTCGGGGACCGTTGGGGGTTGGAGGGAATACGCTACGCGATGATGGAGCCGAACTGGACGACCGGCAATGCCGACAGCCCGATATTCGACACACTGCTCACTCCCGACCCGAGCCGAGCGACACACCCTGACATCGCGCTCACGGCGGCCAACGAGGTGGTGGTGACGTGGCAGGACGCACGCGGCAGCATGGTCGAACTGGCATTCATTCTGGATACGAGTGGTTCGATGAGCAGCGGCCAGTTATGTGCTGACATTTACGGAAGCAGTTCTTCACCGGGAGTCAAGGCGATTGCCAGCGGTGCGGGTTATCATGTGCTGGAGACGATCTACGGACTCAACGATATCGACCCCAACTGCCAGGGACACCAGACCAACCAACGCTCGCGCACGGTCATGCTGTCACCGGCGGACGACTCCGGAGGGTCGCGTAGACTGCATCGCACAATCTACAACGGTCAGTCGCAGAACTGGGGGGCTCAGCATGAGGACTGGGGACCTGGGACGACCTGGGCTTGTCTCTCTTGGCGTGATGCGGCGGGCAACGTCGGCAACCTGTCCAATCCACCAACGCAATACGACCATCGCTGGAATCCGGATGCGACCAAGTTCGTGTTCCCAAGATCTGACGAAGGTCCGAAAAGTGGTGATCCATCACAGCAGGCGGACGACTTGCAGACGATCAACGAAGCGCATGATTCCTGTCTCTTGGGTGGCGTGGTTGTCTATCCGTTATCGACTACGTCCTCCGCTTCTGTGAACTCGCACATGCTCGATCTGGCTAACTGTCCCACAGGGGCGGTCTCCACCAGTCCGCGCGTCTGCTCAGCGCAGACTGACCGCCTCACAGACGTAGGCGGTTCGGTATACAGCGTCGGCTCGAATTCGATGTTGAGCGTACTCATCGACGTTGCTAACTCAGGTGGGCCGGAGATATTCACCACCGTTCTCGACCCGTACGCCAAACTGCGCGACCCGAACCATGTCCGCGGCTCGTCAGCACACGACGAATCTGGTGGTACGTATACCGAGGACATCGGTTGGGGGGGTACGCACGGGAACCATTTCGTGGTCGTGAACGACACCCGCATCACCGAGGACTATGCCTTCTCGACCCGTCCGCAAGTCGACCTGCTCTCCAACGGCTGGTTCGAGTTCGTCTGGTCGGACAGTCGCGATGCTGACGGTTCATCGCCGTCGGACCCGCACGAGGTCTACTACAAGCGAGTGGATATCTCCGCGTGGGATTTCAGTGGACAAGCGGGCGGCATCGACATCGGGTCCATCCAGGGCGCTGAGAGCAGCGAGGTGGTACTCACCCCGGTCGAGAACGGTGGATCGGCTGTCGGTTCGCGCAACGCGGACGTGCACAGCTCACAGCCGGCGTTCGTGGTCGATAGCGACGACCTGATGCATGTCGTCTGGGTGGAACACGATGCGCAGAGCACGACCAACATCTCCTATCGCCGCTCGGTGGATGGAAAGCGAGCACAACTCCAGTGGGCTCCCAACGTGTGGTGGACTGGTTGTTCGGATGGCGATCAATTCACTGGATGCCCGACTCCAACCTACGAGATATCTGAATGGGACAGCGAGAAACAGGGCGCCGGGAATCAGCTCAAGTTGGTCGATGTGGACGAGCACGATAGCCAACCACCTGCGCTGGCGGTCACCACCGACCGGCTGCGCACGGCCGCGGTCGCTTGGGTTGACAACGTTCCGTGTGATGGCATCAGCCCGGCCTCTGGGGAACACATCTGCCTACGCCGCATACAGCGCAGCCTGGTCATCCTCGAACCGGTCAACGGGACCGGGCAGTTGGTGTTCGAGCCCGGTGAGTCGAAGTCCGTGGAATTTGAGATCGACTATCGCGGTTCCGCCAGCAGCGGGGATATGACCACCCACCTCGACTGGATCTCAGGGATGTCCACCAACTGGGACATCTCCATGGTGGTCGGTTCAGGACAGAGCGCCAACACTCTCTCACCACTCGATGAGGACTTCCAGATCAGTCCAGGCGCCACACCGTTGGAGGTGACGATCACCGCTCCCTCGAAGTACGCAGCGAGTGATCCTGAGACTCACCTCCCAGCGTTATCGATATTGGACGAGAACGATGGCGTACTGAATTCTTTCATCCTCGATATCGCGCTCAACGTCGTACACGGCATCGAACTGACCACGCCACAGGACACGATCGAGATCGAGCAGGGTGGCAGCGGTCTGTTCAGCGTCAACATCAGCAATTCAGGCAACATCTGGGAAGAGATATCGTTTCCCTCCACCACCACCGAGGCGGGGCGCGCTCTGTGGGGCCTGCCCTACGGTTGGAGCATCAATTTCGTTGATTCGGTGGACGTTCTGAATGGTCAGATGATCACCAAGAACCTGCAGGTCAGGGTGCCCGACTTCCAAGATGAGGGTTCAGTCATCCTCACGCTCATGGGTACCTCCACCAAGGCTTCCCAGCCGAGTCCCAGCGAGGGTTCACGCACGACGCTGGACCTGGAGGTCATCGTCGCCATCCGCCGGAGCGGAAACATCGTGTTCGAACTGTGGGACACCGAGGAGAGTGTGAATCCGGGTGAATGCGCTGACTTCCGTATCATCGTGAACAAGAACTACGGTAGCGGGACCCTGAGGTTCTCGATGCCAATGGCACCTGCCGAAAGGCCCGGCCACATCTCCGCTGCGGATTGGAAGAAGGAGCACTGGACCGTGTCCGTCGACTTCTCAGAGGCTCCGGGTGGCAGCGACAACGGCCTGGCCGGGCTGCGGACCTGGGCCGGCGGCAGCAGTCATCCAGTGACAGTGGAGTTGTGCGCGCCCGAACTGGGACTGGCCGGGGTGAAGGAGAAGGTGTCCTTGCGGGCGGAACTCGCCAGCGATTCTCGTGTCAACGATGAGGTGCAGATGACCGCCACCATCCGGGCGGTGTGGGGTCTTGAGGCGTTCTTGCTCGATGAACCGGTACAGGTGTATCCCGGTGAGATATTCGAGGTGGGGATCAACGTGACCAACATCGGCAACATCGCCGACACGTTCGACCCGCGTGCCGGCGAAGGCAGCCAGTCCTGGGGAGTCGAAGTGGTACCCGGGACCCAGTCTGGATTGATGCCCGCCGCGTCGATGACGATGTACGTGCGCGTACAGGCGCCGTTCGAGGTTCTCGCTGGCGATCAGACAGTGCAGGTCGACCTTGTCTCCACCGCCACTGACGAGGAGTCGTTGCGTACATCGGTGAACATCTCGGTCGAACTGCTGCCGTGGGTGGACCTGGCGCTCGAGCACGAGGGTTCCAAGGAGATCTGGTTGGATCTGCGCGGGCATGTGGACATCATGTTCAGGGTCGTCAACAACGGCAACTGGTTGGAGGCGCCCTGGCTGGAGAACCACACTCTGGAAGAGGACCTGGGGTTGGCTCTGGAGCCGGGGTTGGCAGGCCTCGGAGGTGTGGAACTGACCTGGTATCTGGTGGAGAACCCGGGAACCCCGGTTGCGCTGTTCTCCGCCATCGAACCCGATGAGGATGGACGGCTCCGGTTGCCCGAACTTGCTCCCGGAGCAAAGATTCCCGTCGTACTGCGCGTGAGCGTGGATGGCTGGCCCGGATGGGGTGAGAACGAACTCGGAGTGCGGCTGCGCTCAAACATGGGGTACTCTGACGATGGGGGTGACCGGGACGCCGATACGAGTTGGCTCAGCTGGGGAGTTGACGACTCCAACGACCAGCGCTTCACATTCCGCGTGCGAGTTGCTGACCTCAGCGTGCACACGATCACCGAATCGTTCGAGGATGGCAAGGTGTTGCTGGAGATCACCGTGCGCAATCTGGGTGACGACGATGCGTCGAACATCGCCGTGCGCGTCTGCGGCGACCGCACCTCCGAGCAGGTCGAGAGCAGTGGCTGCAGCCTCTCGCAGTCTGTCGCTGACGCGAGGATCCCGTTCATCCCAGCAGTCTCTGGGGGCCGACCGGGGGAGCATACGCTGACCGTCTCGTTCCCATCCGATGCCGCTCGATTGGTGACCATCATTCTCGATCCTGATGACGAACTGGTCGAGTCAGATGAGCAGAACAACATCCGCACGCTTGAACTGGGGCACGCCACGGATGGCGACGACCAGTTCGGAGATGAGTTGGGCCAGTTCGTCATGAATCACGGCCTGACGACTCTGCTCGTCATGCTGTGGATGATGATCATGATCATCGGGGTGACCTCATGGCGCAGGCGCGCTCAGCACCGCGCCCGCCATGACTCGGGTCAATGGTCGGGGATGGACGGTCGGGGTGGAGATGGCAACCAACCAGCCGCGTCACCGAAGAAGTCACTCAAGGAACGTCTCGGCTTCGCCAGCAAGTCACCAGAAGGAGATGGGATGCCAATTGCCACCATCCACGAGCTTGAGGCTCCTCGGCCTGGTGAGCGCCCCTCTGCTGAAGTGGATATCAGCGACTTGGACCTCCGAGGTGCCGACGACGCGGCGGCGACTTCGGCCCCCAGTGATGCTTTCGAGCCGTTGGACACCGGGGGTCATGAGAC
>CATMIM010000120.1 GCA_950068635.1 uncultured Candidatus Poseidoniales archaeon | reverse complement strand
AACCTGTGACCGTGTGGGTGGACGGCATGATAACCGAAGCCACTGCAATCCATGCGAGCCATCCAAACTACCTCAATGCAGAACTGCGTAAAGCAGTCCTCAAGGATGACGGGAGCAACCCGTTCTCCTCGAAGTGGTTCCGTCAGGTGGAGAACCGCAAGCACCGCGAGGGCGTGCTGCGCGACCCCGGCTCGTGCATCGTGCTGGCGACCAGCGGGATGATGACCGGCGGTCCGATCGTCGAGTATCTCAAGCACTGGGCGCCAGAACCGTTGAACACACTCTGTTTCGTAGGCTATCAGGCTGAAGGGACGCTGGGACGCAAGCTGCAGGCTGGTTCAGCGTCGGTGCCGCTCAGTGACAGCGGGGTCACAACGATGGTCGAGATGAACTGTGACATGGTGATCATCGATGGATTCAGCGGCCACTCCGACCGTCGCCAACTGATGGATTACGTCAGTCAGATGAATCCCAAACCGCGACTGGTAATCTGTCACCACGGTGATGAGCGAATCTGCGCGGAGTTCAGCAAGGCGATCCGGGAAACGTTCAGGGTGCGCTGCACCGCCCCGCGCAACCTCGAGACGATACGCCTTTCCTGAGGTTTCCTCAAACCACACCGATTCGCCAACAGGCGAACTCACCGCCTCATGTCAGCGGGGCGTCGAACCCGGCTTCATGCGGGTCGGGGAGCTGGTCGCGGCCGTGAGCAGCGCCCTCCGGCTCCCGTGAGTCGGTCGCGCCACCTCCTGATCCAACCGTTGACGCGCGAGACGAGTCAGTCGCACCTGACTGGGATGGCAATTGGGCTACGATCAGCGCCAAGAGGCCATAACCGAACAGCACAGCCCACGCCTCGATGGACGCGCCTCCAGCATCGATCGCAAGCAGCGCGGCGGCGATGACCGCCAGCACTCCTCCCACCAGCAATGGTACGAGCCTGCGCGAGTCCATCAGGATGCGGACCCTTCCGTCCCCTCTATGAACCCCGCCCATTTGGGGTTCGCCATGGTCGAGTTCTCCTTTGAGAGTGGACCGCGCGGTCCGAGCGGCTCATGTTCGGGCTGGCTGATGACATCCGTGTCATCTTGGGGCGCCACCGCCGAGGATGCGTTCGACCAGTGCCTCGTTGAACTGGGGTTGGGAGACTCCCGCCTCATCCGCGTCGAGGGTGCCATGCTCCCCATGGGATTCGCTCCCGCACAACCTGAACCACTGCCCATGGGGTCGCTCGTGGAATGCCATCTGGCGGTCGCCACCGCAGAGGACGGCGGCACCGCATCTGCCGGAGCCGCTTGGGCGCTGGCGGTCACACCTGAAGGTGATGAATGCGCAGTCGTGGCTACCGTGTCCACCGATACCCCCTACGAGGAGACTGAGTCGCTGCTGCGTCTGACGCTGAAGCGCAAGTTGGCGAGCCGGGATCTGGAAGTGACGTCGCACGAGTTGGCGGTGGACGAGGTGACGGTGGCGGAAGATCACCATGGCTGCGCGATCGCCGCACTGATCCTGCCTGACAGCCTCAGGTTCCAGTCAACAGGTGCTACAGGACGGGTACGGGGGATGACCCGCAGCGCGGGTGAAGCGAAAGGTGGAGCGCTCAGGCGGACGCAGCGGAAGAGAGATGACGTCAGCTTCGACCTGTGAGGCTACTCGAGGGCTGGCGAATGAATGAGTCCGGTGACGAGCCAGTCTCCACTCACTTCGTCCTGCGCTGCGCGGACTGTGACATCTGCTTCGGTCGCATCTCGGGCGCGGCGGGCAGCACCTGCCCGCATTGCGGCAGCGGGGCGGAGCACCGCATCGTCGAAAGAGTGGGCGAGATCGAGCAACTTCAGACCAGGGTGGCGTTGGCGAACCTGCCTGAAGGATTGATGGGTCAACTGGAACAGCGAGTGCTGGCCGATGCTGCGGACTCGCCTTCCGAGTACAACGAGCTGCCTGTGTTGACCTCTGCGAACATGCTCGAGATCCTGTCGAGGCTCGGTGCGGACGACGAAGTCATCCAGGAGAGTGATGTCCAAGACGAACTCGACAAATTGGGCATCGAAGAACCAGATGCCTCCCAGGTGTGTGAAACATGCGCGGCAGCGGGTCTGCTGCTCGACCTAGGGGGGGGCCGCTGGCGGCCGCTGTATTAGCGAACGTTGATGACAGGAGCGCCGCACCACCGGCTCATCGGGCCCGTGGGTTAGCTTGGCCTATGCTCGGAGCTTTGGGAGCTTCAGACCCCAGTTCAAATCTGGGCGGGCCCATCTAGTTGGGATTGAGACGACGCTGAACCTCGATCTTGTCGAGGATGCGGGCGATCGAGAATCCTGTGATGGCGACGGCTACCGCTCCGAGAGCGACGAAGATGCTGGCGGTGGCGACGAGCGGGATTCCGGCGAGCGCGACCCATGAACTGAACCAGCTGCAGGAGATGGCCGAACTCGTGGCTATGCTGGCCTTGTTGCCTCGCCCGTCCTTGCGGCGCAGGAGGTACCAGCCGATGCCGCGGCGCCACAGTCCGGCGAACAGCAGTGCGGAGATCTTCGGCAGGAACCTGCGCACCCTGATTCCCGACTGCTCATTTCTATAGACAGAGCGCACTGGGACCTCTTTGAACGGAATCGAACGCTCCGCCAACTTCAGCAGCCACCAGTTCGGGTATCCATATCCGGACCACTTGTGAACCCAATCCCAGTGCCGTACGGCGCTGAGCCGGACCGCTGTGTAGCCGCATTGTGGATCCTGCACCTTCTGGCCTGTCGCCAAGCCTGTCAACAGCGAGAGGATGCGAGAGCCGAGCCGCCGCCGAAATGGCATCCGTCCAAGCCCTTCCGGGTGCGAGAAGCGGTTTCCCTTGACGAACGGCACCTGCTCGAGGCCGCGCAGGAGTGTAGGCATGTCCTCACTGTCCATCTGGCCATCTCCGGCCATCACCACCGCCGCCCAGTCTCCATGAGGAAGCAGGTCGGCATCCACCAGATCTTGGAGCATGCGGTACCCTGTCGAGATCGCCCCCCCAACACCGATTCCGTTCGTGCGCAGGACCAGAAGCGGCGAACCCGGTCTCTCATTCGCGCGGGCGACCTCCCCTGTGCCGTCGATCGAGCCGTCGTCGATGACCACGACCGCATCCACCCACTCAGGAATCGAGTCGATCGCCGCCGCGATGTGCTCCGCCTCATCACGAGCCGGCATCACCACGGCGACCCGTCGGCCGCCGAACATGAGGTTCAGGGCAGCGCTTTCCGCTTTTCAACGTGAAGCAGGCGGAGCCTGCCGCTTCGCCACCGAATGGTTCAACCAGCACCGGTTGCCACGCAGCGCCATATGAGGCTCGTGTTCGTGGCACGCGGCCAGTCGCTCCGGCTGGGCTCAGCGGTCACGCGCGGTATGGACTTCGCTGACGAGGTCATCGTCATCGGCCTTGGGGAGGATGCAGAAGCGCGCTCGCTGGTCGAGGAGGCGGGTGGGACTTACATCGTCCACGACCAGGAATCGCATGCACCTCTGCTCGCGCGTACGCTGCTCGATACGGTGGGGGAGGGTGATCAGACGGTGGCCATCGGGTTGGACGAGCACTGGAAACTGCGCAACCTGCCGCACCATGTGGCTCTCACACGGGCTGGCCATGACATCTACATCGCATTCAAACACCGTTCTGACTCAGAGAAGGCTGATGTTCCGTTGACTGAGGGTGAACCGGTCACCGAGGGCAGCTACATCTACTCGCAGGCGGACATATCGGTGATGTGCATGACCGGCAAGGGACTTCGGGTTCTGGCCGACTGCGATGTCAACACCAGCCCCGCCGATCTTCCGGAGGAATTGGACGTGCGCATCATCGAACTCGACGCCACCCCGCTCGGACGCCAGCGCGAATCCCTGACCAGCGCATCGCGGTTCGCCCAGTTCTTCTACTGGATGCTCGAGTCGAAGCATCCGCTGCTGTTGTTCGGGATTCCGGGGATCACATTCTTCGTGCTCGGATTCAAGATGGCCAAGGCGGTGATGGACATCGGTGGTCCGCATGACACGGTCTCACTGGGTGTCGCGCTCGCCGCCTTCGCAGTCACCCTGGTGGGGGTCCTCTCTCTGGTGGCCTCACTTCTGCTCTATGGAATCGGCAAGCAGATCGACAAGATCCAGGTCGAACAGGGCTAGCACCTGAGTCGTTCGCTGTCCGCATCGTTTCAGGGTGTCACGCGTCGGGAGTCACGGGGGAAGGGAATCGACTCGCGGATGTGGGCCGCGCCGGCGAGCCAGGGGACGACGCGGTCGATGCCGAGGCCGAAGCCGCCGTGCGGGACGCCACCGTAGCGGCGCACGTCGATGTAGAACTCGTACGGCTCGCGCGGGGTGCCTTCCTCATCGATGCGCTCCAGTATCTCCTCTTCCGACCACGTGCGCTCTCCCCCGCCGATTATCTCACCATAGCCCTCGGGAGCGAGCAGGTCGTGGCAGAGCACGTATTTGTCGTCGTCCGGGTCCGGGCGGTGGTAGAACGGCTTGGCGATGCGCGGGTAGTGGGTGAGGAAGTGCGGCACGTCGAAATCGGCTGTGAGCACCTTCTCCTTCGAGTAATCGAGGTCGTCCCCCCATTCGATGTCGACACCGACTCCCTGCAACGTCTCGATCGCCTCGTCGTAACGCATCCGAGGATAGGGCGAATCGGCGAACCGCGCCACGCTGTCGAGATCCCGGTCCAGTGATGCCAACTCTTGTTCACGCTCGTCGAGCAGTGTGCGCGCGATGCTGCGCACGAGCGCCTCTCCGTGCTGCATGACGTCGTCGTTCCCGGCCCACGCGATCTCCATCTCTGCGTGCCAGAACTCAGTCAGGTGCCGGCGGGTGCGGCTCTTCTCCGCGCGGAAAGAAGGGGCGATTGTGTAGAGCCGTTCGAGCGCGGGCATCGCCGCCTCGGCATACAGTTGCCACGACT
>CATMIM010000119.1 GCA_950068635.1 uncultured Candidatus Poseidoniales archaeon | reverse complement strand
GGTCGTCATCGTCGATGATGCCGTCACCGTCGCTGTCGACACCATAGATGAGTAGGAATCCATCATATCCACCAATGCTACTCAAAGTGACTTGATTGGCGTCGTCATATGCGTTGGAGTAGAAATATCCGCCGTAGGCCACCGTCCCATTCCGGGCAGCTACTGCCCAGCCGTAATCGCTGCTGGTTCCGCCGAAGTGGTGTATCGTGCTCCAGATGTATGCAGATGGATTCTGGGGGTCGGGGGTCAGTGTGGCGTAGAAGGCGTCGGTGCCGCCTCTGCTGGCGATGTAGGTGTTCCCGAACCATGCCGTACTCTGGTACATTCCAGCAATTGTGATGTTACCTGATGTCCGGTCCATATCCAAGGAATAGCAATAGTCGATGCCGCTGCCACCAACCGCCTGCGCCCAGACAACACCTCCGCTGCTGGCGTACTTCGCAACCAGACAATCCCAGTTGTTACCGTTCTGATAGGCGAAGAGCCTGTTGTTGTTATTGGTCTGGAAATCCACCAGGTACTGGAATCGCGCCACAATTGCGACTTCGCCGTTGTTGGAGATGGCGACGTCCTCACCATGCGAACTGTATGACGACTGCAGGTAGCCGGCCATCTGGGCCCACAGGCAACTCCCGCTGGCGGTGTATCTGGCAACGAAGATTCGATAGTAATTGCTGGATTGGTAACCGGGTATCAACTCACCGCAGCTACCACCCATGTTGATTCGGTAACTGAACTCCCCCGTGACCGCGATCTCTCCGTTGTCGTTGACGTCGATTCCTCGGCCCCTCTGGTAGTAACTGCCGTACATTCGCTGCGCCCAAATGAACTGACCGTTCTGGTCCAATGCGGCGACGAATGCCTCATCGTAACTGTAAGTCGCCAGCGTGAATGAACCGAAGTAGATCGTTCCGGAACTGTAGTACTGTCCGGTGATGTAGACTCGACCATTGTTGTCCATGGCAACCCCGTAACCGTAGTCATTGCTGTTCCCGCCGGCTTTCATCGCCCACAGCCAGGTTCCGTTGGTGTCCAGTTTGGCGACGAAGATGTCGTAACCTCCTGCGGCGGAGAGGTATGTGCTGCCGAACGACGCAGTGCTGTAGAAATAACCGGTGATTGAGATGTTGCCCCCGTCGTCGACATCGATGTCCCTGCACTGATCCGAACTGCTGCCGCCCATCTTCTGGACCCATACCCAGTTTCCTGAGGGGTCGATCTTCCCGACGAACCCTTCTTGGTTCTGTCCTGACAACGTGATCGAACCGAAGGTGGCGGTGCCATAGAAGTAGCCGCACGCGTAGGTGTTACCGTAAGCATCCAGGTCGAGCGCTTCAACGCTGTCCGTGCTCTGGCTCCCAGAGACTTTCTGGCCCCAGAGAAGCGCCACCTGAGTGCTCGAGTAACGCGGACCCGCTTCAAGTTCCCCCGGTACGGCTGGAAGGGTCACGCTCAGCAGTGCGAGCAGCATCATCACATTCAGGGCGAGGGCGAGGATGATTGGCAATCGACGATTCACAGCCTCATCGGTCATGGGCATCCCTCGGCGTACACGAGGTGCAGGTGATGTTGTATGTTTCGCCTAGTAGGTCGGCGGCTGCGTAGCAGCCGAGAACGACCTCAACGAATCGGTTCAGCGGTAGGGGTGGCTCGTCAGGTACGCTTCGAACCGGTCTCTATGCCTCTCCTCACCCGCGTTGTTGATCATATGGAGGACCGCCTCGGCAACCATCGCGTGCTCGTTCGTCTGGATGCCCATTGCCTTACGGAGACAGTCGAGCATCGCCATCTCCTCTTCGGTGATGACCTCATCATCGAGGGCGGCGATGATCGCCGACTGGTAGCAGGTCGCATCCCCAAGGCGCTTGCCTGACCACGATGCCTCCTGCTCAGAGGTTATCGGCGAGGCCATCGAGCCACGCACAACCGCCCAGCAGGAGCCGATCACTCCATCGGGGAGGTCAAGGCATCTGGAGAGGATGTTGAGAATCGCCATCTCATCTTCGGTGATGACATCATCATCCACAGCCACCTCCAGAGTACGTAGGAACAGGTAGAGTCCACGGCTCGACTGCAGTGCCATGCAGCGGTCGTAGCGGGCCGCCTATTTCACACTCACCACGCGCCACTGGCTCTGGTTCTCACAGATTGTTCGGCCTATCCGATGAGGGGTTATGCAGGGGGCAGGATTTGAACCTGCGAACCGCTGAGGACTGCGACCTGAACGCAGCGCCGTTGACCAAGCTTGGCGACCCCTGCTTACGTTCCCTGATAGGTTGCGCCTATATCATGCGGACGGAAATCGACGGTCGATTCACGAGCAGGGCAGATGTCACAGGTGGTTGGTGCTGGTCGTTAACTGTGCTGGATGGAAGTGAGGGTGGATCAGTTGCCTCGCGCGAGCGCGCGTAGTCGCGGAGAGCGGGTGTGCCGAAGTGGGGTGGTCAATCGATGGCAAACCGGAGCGTGAGGAGGCAGGTGTCCCGCGCCTAGGAACTGACTCGGCGATGGTGGATCAATATCGGGCGGGCAATGAAGGAAAAAGTCGTTGAATGATGGACGCAGAGCCCATCCATGAGCATACATTGTCAGATGACTGTCATACAGATTCATATACCTGCAGTAGTTGTGCCAATTTGAACCGGGAGCTTCCGACCATGACAACGCCGAGTGTGATGATCTCTTTCCGACTGACGGAGGAGGAGATTCTCGAGATCGACAGGCGCATCGGATTCGATGGCATGCGCAACCGGACCGATGTGCTGCGCAGGTCAGTCCACCGCTTCCTTGACCAGACCGCAACCTCTGGTGAAGGCAAGGTCATCACAGTCGATGTCGGAACTTCTCTGAACGAGGAACTCAAGGTTCTCGAGGAGCTGCGTAAAATCACACCTGAGCAGGCTGCGATTGCAGGAATCGGACTCTACTACGAGCAGGTGACTGCTGAAATCATCGCGCGGCGTGAGGCGGGTCTTGGACTCGTTCAGAAGATCGCTGCAGATACCAAGCATGAGGATCATACCGAATAATCGGAAAAGTGGTGAGAGACGTGAGTGATGGGATGCACACGGACAACAACGCGGGGGGGCCTTCGGGTCCCCTCGCACCCAACTCCCCCCGAGTTGAAGAGGAATCAAACCGCGACGAGCGCCCACCCGCCATGCTCACCCTGGGCATCTTCCTGCTGCGCCAGCGCGCACGCACGGCGATGGTCAGCATCAACAAAGAATCACACAAACCCCTCCCCGAGTATTCGGGGACCCCTATCACCGACGATCTGTGAAGCATCGTCATACCCCTCCCCCCTTCGGGGGGGACCCCGACTGCATCCTGCCGAGAGGCTGTCTCGATGATGAGCGAGCAGCGCGCGCTTCCCAACCTTATTGGGCGGTCGCTCGCCACGCGGCGTTCCGTGACTGAATCAGCCTCCGTTCGCAAGCCTGGGCATCTTGCTCACGCGACCCTGCGCAGGGGACAATCGGAGATGATCGAGGATGCATGGACAGCGCTCTCAGACGGTGGCGCGCTGCTCGCCGCGGCACCGACTGGAATCGGTAAGACGGCTGCAGCGCTGTCTGCGGCGCTGGATGTGCAGCGCAGTTCGAGTCGCAAACTGACCATCTTCTTCCTGACAGGTCGCCAGGCACAGCATCGCATCGTCGTCGAAACGGTTCGCCGCATCAATGAGCGCCGCGACGAACATGTGCCGAAGGTGAGTCTGGTCGACATGATCGGACAACAGGGGATGTGCATCAACGAGATCTCCGGGGAGTTCCCAGCAGTGTTCTCGAAGTTGTGTGCCTCGCTGCGCTCGACGCGTAAGTGCATTCCGTTCGTGCGAGATTCACCCGGGCTGCAACTGCGTGTGCTGCAGGACCCGCTGCACGTTAGCGAGTTGGTTGAGATGTCACGCCGCCATGTGGAGGACGGACGAGCGTGTCCCACCTGCCCTTGGAAGGTGGCGCGGTCCGTGGCTGGCCGAGCGGACATCGTGCTGTGTGACTACAACCACCTGTTCCATGAACGGGTCCGCGAGGTGTCGCTGGAGGCGATGGGAGTCTCCCTGGATGATATCATCCTGATCGTCGACGAGGCCCACAACCTGCCCGACAGGATTCGCAGGGGGATGCAGCGCACGCTGACGACCACACTGGTTCGGGACGCGCGGCTCGAGGTGCAGGAGCACCGGGAACGAACGCAGCAGGAGCAGGCGCGGCGGGACGAAGACCTCGATGCGGAACAGGCACTGGTGGGCGACCTGCATAGATTGGAGGCTGCGCTGGAGCGGATGTATCGAGACCTGTCAGCGTGGTATCGTGTGCATGATGTCACCCTCACGCGTGGAGAAAAGAGGGAGATCGAGGTGACCGCAGTCGAGATGCTGCAGGTCATCGAAGGTGCGCTCTCGGAGGAGGTCAGTGGAGGTGGCCTGCAACTGCCGGCCGTGGTGCAGCTGCTGCTCACCGTGGAAGTAGAACTCGATCATGACGATACCGAGGAGAAGGACACCGCAGCCACGCGGTTGGCAGAACTTCTCGGCTTG
Organism: uncultured Candidatus Poseidoniales archaeon; assembly: GCA_950068635.1. GTDB lineage: Archaea > Thermoplasmatota > Poseidoniia > Poseidoniales > Thalassarchaeaceae > JAKUTA01. The sequence continues at coordinate 390 of CATMIM010000119.1, read as the reverse complement.
GTGCATCGCTTCCGCGATGACGCGGCGTTGGCGCTGGTCTTCGGACGTGTCGGAGATACTCCGCGCGTGACGACGCACCTGCTGGACCCTGGTGTGGTGTCCGGCCCGGTGTTCTCTGAGGTGCACGGCTCCGTGTTGATGTCCGGGACACTCTATCCACCAGAGATGTACTCCGACCTGCTCGCGCTGCCCGATGACCGTGCTTTGCTGGCCAACCAGTACCCATCCCCATTTCTCGCCGACCGCCGCCCGGTTGCGATCGCCTCCCAGGTGACGACTCTCTACGGTCGACGCGGCGAGCAGAACACCAAGGCGATCCGCGAGCACCTGTTGGCGCTGCTGCAGGAGACGCCAGGTCATGTCGCTGTCTTCCTTCCATCCTACAACCTG
>CATMIM010000118.1 GCA_950068635.1 uncultured Candidatus Poseidoniales archaeon | reverse complement strand
AAATCCAGCACTCCCTTTCGAATGGTGTCGGTCACATGACTACCGAACAGCACGGCTCCGCCGAACTCGAACACGGCGGCGACGACGATCGCCCGCTTGAGAGTGAGCGCGCCGCTGCCGACGCTCGTTCCCATGGCATTGGCTACGTCGTTAGCACCGATGTTCCACGCCATGTAGGCTGCAATGAGCAGCGCTACGACGAGGACGACGCTCAGCGTCACTCCAAACATTCAACCTTAGCGACCGGTCATCGGTTTATCAGCCAATCGTGGAGTATATTCGGCAGCAGAATCAGAATAACGTTCAAGAATGACGGACATTCACTCATTGTGCTGGAAGTGATGAACGATGGATGAGCAAGATGAAGAAAATCGCGGAGAACTCGAGCATTGGCTCGACAAGCACAATCACAAGATGGAATTGCTACGAACGGTTACCTCGACACTCGCGGCATTGACAGGCGTATTCGTCTTCCTGAAGGTGTTCGACCTCATCTGAGATGTCACAACGCAGTGGCAATGAACTCAGGGTTTGTGAGGAATATCGTCAACCCGATACCGGCGAACATCATCATCCACGAACCGACCATCTTGATCATCCCGGTTGACCTTCTGAGGAAATCGATCATGACCTGACTCCCGAGACTGACCATACTGGTGACGAATACCATCAAGATGAGCAGACCGAGCATCAGCGCCCCCAGACCGACCGATACCGAGTCACCACCCAGCGTGGAGAGATAGATCACGAATGGAATCACAGCCGCTGCCGTGCAATCGATGCTTGCGGCTGCGTAGCCGATTCCATACAGATACATGTTGCGCCGCGGAGTGAAGGTCTCATCCGCCTCGGTCGTGGAATAACGGTCTACGAACCGCTGAACGAACCCCGTCAGATGAGCGGTACCTCCAGTGAGCATGAAGAACCCGAGAACCAGCAGCAGGATGGCGACACCCAATGCGATGTAGGTGATGATTCCAGAGCGAGCGAACGCCTCACCCATTGCAGCCGCGATTCCCCCGATGATGAGGAAGAAGGTCCACATCCCGATTCCCGAGAGAAGCCCGATGACCACTGCACTCGGCATCTTGCCTTTCAGTTTACCAGCGGCGATCAATTCCTCCTCGCGCGCTCCAAGCGACAGATAGTACGAGATGAAACCAGGGAGAACCGGGAAAGCGCATGGAGAGAAGTAAACCAACACAGAGAGCATCATTCCGAGGAAGAATATCCCCTTCCAATCGGTCCCGATATCGCGCAGGCCCAGGCGCAACTCCTCGGCCTCACCGTCCAATGCGGCGATCACCGCGGCATCGAAGTCCCCCCAATCCCCAATTCCGGTGGAACGAGTGGCGACGATGTATCCCTCATGGTCCAGCACGTAGACGATTGGGATGGCGAACGCGTTGTACTCGTCGCGAACGTCTGCTCGCTCATCCGTGGAGGCGTTGGTGATGGCAGCTGTCGTGCTGCCCATTCCGGTTGCATAGTAGGGAACATGGTAGGTTCCTCCGCTGGTGTTCAGGTACGCGAGGTCCTCGGAGTACCACGATCCCACTGCGATGATGGTCAGGTTGTATGTCGAATCACGATTTGACCAGCCGTCCATCTCCTCCTCGAGATGCGCTTGCACCGTGTGGCAGTTGCTGCAATCATGGGCCATGAAATCGATGATGACTATCTCGCCGCGATGCTCTGACAGACGGAACCATCCCGTCTCGTTGACCACCGGGCCTTCGATGTCGGTCCGGTTCAGGGTGGGAATCACGAAATCGGTGGCTTGCTCGGCCTCACCCCCGGTGCTTAGCAGGGACGCCGAGAGGCCGAAGACGGTGAGGCCGGTGTAAGCGATGAAACTGAACAGAACGACTGAGATTGCGAACGCCTTCCAGGTCATCGCTTCGCCGAAGATGCCGAAGTCCATCCCTGTCCGCTGCATCACGACATCGCGCATGCTCTTGCGCTCATCGTCCTGGTCAGACACCTCTGAGGATTCTTCCTCCGGCAACGCCTCCTCCACGAACTCGGGATCATCGGGTGAACCTTTGGCGGAGAACATGCCTTCAGGTTCGTCCTCGCTCATGTTCTGTGCCTCCTGAACAACATCCTTTACCTTTGCACGTCCATAACAGTCACCGTGAGCAAACGATTCAGATATGGGCTCGGCCAGATTTGAACTGGCGATCTTCGCCATGTGAAGGCGACGTCATAACCCCTAGACCACGAGCCCGAGTGTCGCGGCCATCCGGCGCTTCAGTTTAACGATGACGACGGCGCAGGTGGCCGGTTCGAGGAAGTTTGTCCCCCATGGTTGGATTGATAACCACGCGGAAAGGTTCGCGGCGCGATGAGCGAGCCGGACAGCATCGAGAGCATGTTGGATGAACAGCGCCGTTTTCCACCGCCTGAGCCGATCGCCAGCGAGGCGCACATCACCGACCTCGCCGAATACGAAGCGATGTGGCAGCGCAGCATCGAGGACCCCGCCGGCTTCTGGGGCGAGATCGCCGAGGAGTTCGAATGGTACCGCAAGTGGGACGAGGTGGCCTCGTGGGATTTCGTCAAGGCGCACATCAAGTGGTTCGACGGCGCTCAACTGAACGTCAGCGTGAACTGTCTCGACCGGCACGTCGCCGCCGGCCGCGGTGATGCACCCGCCATCTCGTTCGAGGCGGACGACGGCGAGATGAGCACCTACAGTTTCAGTGAAGTCCTCGAGCAAGTGTGTCGTCTGGGTAATCTCCTGCGTGCCAACGGAGTCGGCAAGGGCGACCGTGTCACGATCTACATGCCGATGATCCCCGAACTCGCCTTCACGCTGTTGGCCTGCGCACGCATCGGCGCCATACATTCAGTCGTGTTCGGCGGCTTCTCTGCAGACTCACTCGCCCAGCGCATCGTCGACTGCACCTCAGACGTGCTCGTCACCACCGACGCCGGCATCCGCGGCGGCAAGCCCGTCCCGCTCAAGTCGATCGGCGACGCCGCCATCGAACTGGCGGCGGCGTCAGGAATCGAGGTCCGCTGCGTGTTGGTCAACCACAGAGCAGGCGATGGCATCGGCGAAGGCAGCCCGGGGTGGGTCCCGGGCAGGGATGTGGACATGGAGGAAGGCATGGCAGCCCAAGGCACGACTTGTGAGCCGGAGGTCATGGAGGCGGAGGACCCGCTGTTCATCCTCTACACGTCTGGCTCGACTGGCAAGCCGAAGGGAGTCCTGCACACCCAGGCGGGTTACATGGTGTATGCGGCGACGACCTGCAAATACGTCTTCGACCTGAAGCCTGATCGCGACCTGCACTTCTGCACGGCCGACATCGGATGGGTGACCGGTCACACGTACATCGTCTACGGCCCGCTCGCTCTGGGGGTTCACACACTGATGTTCGAGGGGATTCCGACCTACCCCGACGCCGGGAGGTTCTGGGACATCTGCGACAAGCACCGCCCGACCACCTTCTACACCGCCCCTACGGCAATCCGTGCCCTGATGGTGCACGGTACAGAGCCGGTGACTCGCTACAAGCGGGACTCGATAAGAGTGCTCGGAACGGTAGGCGAGCCGATCAATCCCGAAGCGTGGATGTGGTACCATGAGCATGTGGGAGGCGAGACATGTCCGATCGTCGACACCTGGTGGCAGACGGAGACGGGCGGCATCATGATCACGCCGCTTCCCGGAATGACGACCACGAAGCCCGGTTCAGCGACGCGGCCGTTCTTCGGGGTGCATCCGAAGGTGGTGAAGGAGGACGGGACCGAGTGCGGCGTGAACGAGGGAGGCTACCTCGTCATCGAACAGGCGTGGCCCGGCATGATGCGCACGCTCTACGGCGACCACGAGCGCTTCCGCGAGGTCTACTTCAGCCAGCAGCCCGGGCGCTACTTCACCGGCGACGGGGCGCGCAAGGACGAGGACGGATGCTTCTGGATCATGGGGCGCGTCGACGATGTGATCAACATCTCCGGTCATCGGATGGGCTCCGCGGAGGTCGAGTCGGCGCTGGTGGCGCACGAGTCGGTGTGCGAGGCGGCTGTGGTCGGCTTCCCGCACGAGATCAAGGGACAGGGAATCTACTGCTACGTCACTCTCGAACAGGGAATCGAGGCCACAGATGAACTGCGTCAGGAGTTGCGCATGGGAGTGCGCACGATCATCGGACCAATCGCCACGCCAGACGCCATCCACTTCACCCAGGTGCTCCCGAAGACCCGGTCAGGGAAGATCATGCGACGCATCCTCAGAAAGATCGCTGCCGGTGATGTCAGCGACCTCGGAGACACCAGCACGTTGGCCGACCCGAGCGTGGTCACCGACCTCCTAGAGAGCCGCCCAGAGTGAAGAAACAGCGAATTTCCCGATTCCGATTGATTCTAATGGAACGCACAGAGCCGCGTTGATGAGAAGGTGCGCGCGATGGCAGTCTCGGCAAGGAACTCCGGCGGCGAGTTGGACCTCGACCTGCTCAACTCGATTCACATCAATCGATCCGCTCTGGAGCGTCGCGCAGCGACGCTCCCCAAGCGGCGTGCGGTCAAGCAGGACTGGCAGGTCGCCTGGATGCTGCAAGCGCTACGCTGCATCGACCTGACCACGCTCGCCGGCGACGACACCCGCGGCCGCGTGGTTCGCCTCGCGCAGAAGGCGATTCGGCCCGTCAGGACGGACCTGTTGAGCGCCCTCGACCTCGATGTCGACACAATCCACTGCGCCAGCGTGTGCGTCTACCACAACATGGTGCCCGCCGTGGCCGCCGCTCTCGAGGGCAGCCCGGTCGGAACCTGTGCCGTATCGACCGGCTTCCCGGCGGGGCACATCCCGCACGAGTTCAAGCTCGAGCAGATCGAGGCGTCGGTGGCAGCCGGAGCGGACGAGATCGACATCGTGGTGAGCAGAGAGAATGTTCTACGCGGTGATTGGCAGGCACTCTAC
>CATMIM010000117.1 GCA_950068635.1 uncultured Candidatus Poseidoniales archaeon | reverse complement strand
GATATGAAGTTCGCTTCCTCCGTTTCGACAATCTGGGAGCCGCTGCTGGCATGTGGCTGACAGGGCCGGTCTTCGAGGACATCGTGCTGATGGACATGCCGGATGGTGAGAAGCGGGAGATCATCCTCAACGATGGGGTTGTCGAAGTGCATTCGACGCTGCACGATTGGGAACCGTTGCCGAACTCGCCCGCAGGAGATGTTGCGATGATAGCCGCAGGAGCAGGCTCAGTAGCCTATGTCGAGGATGGTTCTCCGACGCGTGTCACGGTCGAAGCACTCGACGGGCCGACTCACTCCGTGACCGTCGAGTTGAACGTCACCGTTGATTCGCTGTTCGATGCTCAGGTAGAGTTGCTGACCGGAACAGCAGTCGACTACGTCAACGCCAGCGTGCGAGAGATCGTACTCGCTGAAGGATGGCTGGCGGCGGTGGTGAACGTGAGCGCGGTGGACCGCCTTGTGTTGGTCGATCTGGACAGCGGTGAGCAGCGGATATTGGGCGATCCTCTGTTCCCAGTAGCAGACCCCAGCCTAGGTTACGGTCACGTCGCCTGGCAGCACCAGCAGTTCCTGAATTCGCTCGACCCGACGGAGGAGACTCTGGATTGGGACGTACGCTTCCATGTCATCGATGAGAACCGCTCCTACCGCTTGCATGGCAATGATGCGGTCAACCAGACGGCACCGCAGGTGATGGAGGGACACATCGCCTGGCTGCAGGAGGGCGATGGGGACGAGCCGCCCGAGGTGCGCGTGCACACTCTGGGGGAGACTTTCGAACCCTACTCGAAGCGCCAACTGCAGTTCGTGACCATCCTGATGATTCCGCTGCTGGTGGCTTGGTCGCTGCAGCGGCAACGTGAGAACGGCTCTCGCGACGAAGAAGAGTAGCGAGTTCAGGCGTCGATGTCGAGCATGCGGTCCAGCGCGAGCACGGCGTCGTGAGCGATCTGCTCGGGGACCTCGATGCGGTTGGGAAGCTCACCCTTGATGATGTTCTCCAGCAGGTCGGCGAGGTAGGACGGGTGGATCATGTACATCGTCGAACAGGGACAGACACCCGGGTCGAGGCAGCGGATGTCCTTGTCGATGTGCTCCGAGTCGAGCCGGCGCACCAGATGTACCTCGGTGCCCACGCCGATGACAGATCCTGCGGGCGCATCTTGGCAGAACTTGCGGATTCCCTCGGTAGAGCCCACGTGGTCAGCCGCGTCGACAACGTCCCGCTCGCACTCTGGGTGGACGACGATGAGCGCCTGTGGCTCTGCTTCGCGCAGAGCATCGATCTGTTCTGTGGTGAAGCGCTGGTGCACCGAGCAGTAGCCGTGCCAGAGCACGAAGGTGGCGTCTCGCAGACCATCCCAGTCCGACTCGAACATCGGGTTCCAGACGGCGGTGTCGGACTCCTTGTAGCCCATCCTCAGAGCCGTGTTGCGGCCGAGGTGCTGGTCGGGGAAGAAGAGCACCTTGCCCCCCACGCCCGCCCGCTCGAGAGCCCACTTCATGACGCCTGGGGCGTTGGTGGAAGTACAGACGATTCCGCCGTGCTCACCGACGAACCCCTTCAGGTCTGCGCTGCTGTTCATGTAGGTCACAGGCACGAGATACGCCTCTCCGGGGGGTGCCGGCTCATCCGGGTCAGCCCGCATCGCTGGATCCAGTAGACCGAAGCCGTCGATGAGTTCGTTCCAACAGTGCTGGACGTCGGGGAGGTCAGCCATGTCAGCCATCGAGCAGCCAGCACGGATGTTGGGCATCATCACGACCTGGTCGTCGCGGGTGAGGATGTCAGCGGACTCTGCCATGAAGTGGACGCCGCAGAAGACGATCCACTCAGCGTCGCTGTCAGCAGCGAGGCGCGACAACAGAAGCGAGTCACCGGTCTCGTCGGCGTGCTCGACGATCGCGTCTCGTTGGTAGTGGTGGCCTAGAATCAGCAGCCTCTCACCCAATTCCTTCTTGGCGGCGATGATGCGCTGCCTGAGTTCTTCCTCAGATGCGAGCTCGGCCGCCAAGTCAACCTCACAGGTCGCCTGCGGCAAGGGCATCGCCATGGACGAATCCTCGTACAGGCTGATGTCGCCACCGCTTTGAACCCATCTGCTGTCCGCGATTCGGCGCAGCGGCGTGCGAGGGTTCTGAATGCGGGTTTGGGAGAAGGAATGCAGGTTGCATGTCGGCGCCGAGGCGGTCGTCGACGCCGGCCTCTGGCTCGGGCGTTCCGCCATCCGCAAGGAGCGCAGGCCGCGTGCCTGGCGGCACCCCGACCTCGACGCCCGGCTCACAAAGGGCCGTATGACCGCCGAGGCCAGAATGCTCCACCGGCTGACGATCGCCGGCCTTCCGGTGCCGCACGTGCTCGCCCTCGACATGGGTTCAGGTTGGATGGTGCAGGAGCGTCGCCCAGGTCGTCCGCTCATCGAGTGTCTGCGCGACCCTGCCGCAGCCGCATCGATTCCTGAGATGCTGGCAGCCGCCGGGACAGCGATCCGAAACCTCCACGCGCAGGGCGCCGCTCACGGTGACCTGACCACGAACAACCTGCTCTGGGACGAGGCCTCCGGAATCTCGCTGATCGACTTTGGTCTTGCACGTTGGAACACCGAGGTGGAGCGGTTCGGGCTGGACCTGCAGGTATTGCATGAGTGCCTCTCCGCCAGCCACCCTGAGCACGCGGACGCGATGGAGCAGGTGCTCTCCGGGTATTCCACGGCAGAAGCCGCAGGAGTCGTCGACCACGCTGCCGAGCAGTTGGCGAGCGCGGCAGAGGTCCTCACCCGCTTCGAGCAGATCCGCACACGGGTGCGCTATCACGGGGGAGAGCATGGAAGCGAGTGCAGGGCGGCGACAACTGCTGTTCCAGACCGGAAACCTCGGCAAGCTCGCCGAGGCGCGACACTATTTCGAACCGCTCGGCTTCACAGTCGAGCAGTTCCTCATCAACGGCGAACCCCCGGAGATCATCGAACCACAGTCAGACGACCTCGTCACGGTCGCCCGCTCCAAGATCAGCCAGGGTGTGGCGCTTCTCGCAGGTGCGGGGAGGGCGGACTCTGCACTGCTCGTCGAGGACGCAGGCCTGTTCATCGACGTCCTGGGTGGCTTCCCAGGCGTCTATTCGTCCTCGGTGCTCGAAAAACTCGGTCTTGACGGAATCCTGACATTGCTACAGGGCAGGGAGCAGCGCACGGCCCTGTTCGGCTGTTGTGCGGCGATGTGGGACGGCGAACGTCTACTCATCGGCGAGGGAAACTGCACTGGTGAGATAGCGCAGGAGGCGCGCGGTGAGCATGGCTTCGGCTACGACCCGCTGTTCATTCCGGATGTGTCAGGCGCGGATGGCCGCACGTTCGCCCAGATGTCGCCCGAGGAGAAGGGTCGCTCAAGTCACCGTACCCGGGCATACGAGCAACTCGTGCTACAGATAGGCTGACGACCGAAAACGCCGTCAGCATCAAAGCGGATGTGGAGTTGCAATCCGTTGGAGAGGTAAGCGTGGTTTCATTCGGCCGTGTGCTGCTGGTGTTGGCGCTGGTACTTGGTGCCGGCCTCTACCTGATGATGAGCGGCGAATGGGAGGACCCGCGCATCAACTTCGCCTTCGCCATCGGCTTGCTGGTCCTGTTCTCCCTCGTGCTGTTCACCGGGGGGAAGGGGAAAAGCCGCAAGCGGGCACGCTCGAGGCACTCGCGCTCGGCCACTCCCACCACTGAAACTGCTGCCAGCGCCAGCATCGATGTTCCCGAACCGGTCGTCGAGGAGGAGGATGCGGGTACACGGCGGGGCCGCAAGCTGGCGAAGGCCGACTCAGCCGAAGACTCCGCTGAAGCAGAGGACGAGGAGGAGGTGGTCGTTCTCGACGAGGAAGCCATCGAGGACGAGGTCCACGTTGCCGAGGAATATGTCGTCGACATCGACGCGCAGACGCTGGAAGAGGCGGACATCGAGGAATTCATCGACGACCGGCGGGACAAGCGGGCGGCGATCAAGGATAGGATCGAGATGCGCCGGCGAGGTCAGTTGGCGGACATCCGCGCTTCAGCGGCCCGCATGTGGGCCCAGCATGACGAAGGCGAGGACCTGCTGGCGCTGCTGAGCCGACCTGGGCACGGCCTCGAGGTGCTCGATGAGCCGGAGAAGGTTGCGCCGGGGCACCCGTATGGCGCGACCTACGTGCGCCTCGACGATGCGCGCGTGCTCAAGGTGCGTGTGCCGCTCGACGAGGGTTATGTGGCCGCCTCGGAACTGGAGGATGAGGACGAAGCACTTCCAGACCTGCCACCGCCACCGGATGGCCTCCCGTTGCCGCCACCTCCGAGTGGTGCACAGTCGAAGTTGGATGAGATGCGTGACGAGATCGGTGATTGACCGAGGTTGTTGGCATGGGCGACGATGAAGTGCTGCTCGTGCAACACGTTCCGCTCGACTCTGATGTGGAGGACGGTCCAGGCATCGCCGTCTGGACGATCAATCGGCCGGACAAATTGAACGCGCTCAACTCCGAGGTCAATGACGCCATCATCGCTGCCGCGAAAGATGTGGAGAAGAACGACTCCGTTCGAGTGGTGATCATCCGCGGCGCCCCTCCCCCGACACCAGAAGAGGGTGAACGCGGCATGCCCCCAGCGTTCGTGGCCGGAGCCGACATCAGCGAGTTCGTCGGCGTGGACAGCAAGCAGATCCGAAAGGCGTTCAAGGCGGATCCGTGGGCGGCGGTGTGGAACATCAGCAAGCCGACGATTGCCATGATCGACGGGTTCGCCCTCGGAGGCGGCTGTGAACTGGCGCTCGCATGCGACATCCGCCTCGCCAGCACACGCTCGATGTTCGGCACGCCAGAGATCAACCTCGGGCTGATTCCTGGTGGTGGAGCCACACAACGGATCGCCCGCCTGATCGGCTACGGGAAGGCGCTGGAGATGGTGATGTCCGGCGAACTGATGCCTGCGACAGAAGCCCACCGAGTCGGCCTCGTCAACCATGTGCTTCCTCCTGAGCAATTGGAGGAGGTGACGATGAC
>CATMIM010000116.1 GCA_950068635.1 uncultured Candidatus Poseidoniales archaeon | reverse complement strand
ATTAGGACGCAGGGAGTGACTCGCCGTCGATCTCTGGGGAAAAGGACGACCTCGCGGACGTTGCCGGCACCGGTCAGCACCATCAGCAGTCTGGCGACTCCAAGACCCCAGCCTGAGTGCGGCGGCGCCCCGTAGCGGAAGCCGTCGACGTAGAAGGCGAAGTCATCGGGATTGAGGTCCATGTCGCGCAGGTTCTGGGTGAGGATATCGGCCCTGTGCTCGCGCTGTCCACCCGAGCACATCTCGTCGCGCCCGTAGTTGAGGTCGAAGCCGCGGCTGAGCTGGCCCCCGTCAGCGGCGGTCTCCTCCTTGTCGTGGTAGATGTAGAACGGCTTCATCGACATCGGCCACCGCGGCAGGAAGTAGAATCCAGGGTATTCGGCGGCGAGCAGGTCAGCGTGGTGCGCCTCGATGTCGTCTCCCCACTCGATCTTCCCACCAGCGGCCTTGATGATCTCGATCGCTTCGGTGTACTCCACTCTCGGGAAGGGAAGTTCGGGGACCTCGACAGTGACCGGAGGTAGAGGCGGTTCCTGCTCGGCGCGCCATTCGTTGATCATGTCGATGAGGTGCTGGTCATTGGCGGCGATCTCTGTCCAGACGTGGTGGATCATGCGCTCCTGCACGTCCATGCAGTCGTCGTCGTTCGCCCACGCCATCTCGATGTCGAAGGAGATGAACTCGTTGAGGTGGCGGTAGGTGTCGTGCTTCTCAGCCCGGAAGGCCGGGCCGACCTCGAACACCCGCTCGAGTCCACCGAGGACGGCGAGTTGCTTGTAGAGCTGCGGCGACTGGGAGAGGAAGGCCTCGGTGTCGAAGTACTGCAGGGGGAACAGGTTGGTGCCACCCTCGGCGGCGGCGGCGATGATCTTCGGGGTGTTGATCTCCTGGAACCCCTCGCCGATGAGGTGTGCGCGCCCGTAATCGAGCACCCGGCTCCTGAGTTGGAAGATGGCGTTGACGTGGTTGCGCCTGAGGTCGATGTGGCGGTTGTCGAGGCGTGTGTCCAGTTCCACGTGCACCTTGTCCGTCACTCCCATGGGCATCGGTGCCTCCGCGGCGGCGAGAATGGTTGCATCCGACACCTGGATCTCGTACTCCGGCTCCGGTTCCGGCTCACCCTCCTTCACCTTGGGCGGTCGCTTCTGCGCCACCGCTCCAATCACCTGGATGGTGCTCTCCCGGTTGGCGGATTGGATCTCCGTGAATGTGGCCTCGTCCATGTTGTCCTTCTTCAGGAACGCCTGCAGGTAGCCGGTGCCGTCGCGCAGTTTCAGGAAGCAGATGGCGCCGCGGCCGCGGACCGATTCGGCGAAGCCGCACACGGTGACTTCGTGGCCGATCATCTGGGCGCCGTGGGTGGCTACCTCTCCGAGCGTGTGCGTGCGGAAGGCGGTGGGGTGCCAGTCGGAGCCGTCGCGGCCGGTCATGTGGGTGGCGGGACGGCCGTAGTCCTTCAATCGAGCGGACGCGTAATCGGGGTATGAGGGCGCATTTTCATGGTATACGGCGGTGGGGCGATGGTATTGGAGTGCCAGTCCCTCATATACGGCCGGAGACAGCCAAGGGCAGGTGAAGCAAGAGATGACGCCGAAAATGACGATTGGACGGAGACAGGGACTGCTCTCGCTGGCGCTGGTGGCGCTCATGCTATCGAGTGGAGCGGCGATGGCACAGGATACGCCGGTTGACGGCGCTCCGGATACCGCTCCTGGCGAGGATATCGACTACACGCGTGAGCAGATAGTGGTCGAGAGGGACGACGCGGAAGGAACTGTGAAACTGAAGTTGGGCGAGTCAGCGATGTATGTTGACTACGGCGATGGCAGGATCTCGTTCACCGCAACCCAGACCAGATATCTCGGCATCGCTGATGTCTACCACCAGCGTCAGGGATTCGACAATCGGGTGGGAATACCTGCCCAGACCATCTTCTACCAGCGACTGCTCGGCATCATCGAGTACACCGACGAGAACGACAACGGCCTGTTCGACGTGCATGGCGGCAAGGTCGCCGGCACCCTCGACGAGCTGGGCGACACCCTGATCACCCATGAGCCGATGCAGAAGTGGGTCGACTTCGCTGACGTTCAGTGGACTCTCTCTTCCTGGAGGGAGCACGGCACAGAGAACAACCGGCAGTTCGAGTTCGTGCTGTCGGCGACCGATGTTCCCTACAGTTCAACCAATGGGTCGGACACCTCAGAGACGGTCGGCCGCATCGCCTACATCTTCCGGGTGACCACGCATGAGGAGCAGGTCTCCATCAGGGCCGTCCCCCATTACCGGGTGATGACCTCTGGTGACGATGACTCGGATCTGCGCATCTCGAACAGCGAGCTGGTTGGGCACACGAATGTCACCGGAACGGTGCTCAACTCGACCTGGAAGTATGACCAGGCGATCGAAGGCTGGGATGTGGCGACCGACTCGAATGGGGAGGAGCGCAACGACACCCGGCTGGTCGTGCTGACCGAGATGGGGTTCGGTGTCCACCTGAAAAAGGATGTAGGTGCATGGATGATGAAGCAGTTCGAGGATCTGGCCCGCCCGCGGGCGATCACCGGTGCGCCTCCAGCGCATCAGCCGCCGCCCACGGACGATCCGGATTCAGATGCTCCCGATACTCATTTGGCTGCTCAAACAGGTCCCGACCATGACCAGCAGGGCCACCCGCTGCGCTGCGGGCTGGCATACGTCAGCGGTGGTGGAAATGACGGCACCCCGGACACAGAGGCGCGTGGCTCCACCACGGAGACTGTCGAACAGCAGAAGTTGAAACAGCGCATCCGCGAATACACGGAGACTGCCTGCCGCCAGCGTGGTGATGTGATCGACGATACCGCGGAGAGCGACGAGGCTCGACCCGAGGCGATCCGCAGCGGTTCGCTGCACTTCGAGGACAACGGCGCCCGGCTGGGGCGCATCCGCTGGGTGTCCAACGCCACGGTTGACGGACTTGAGACCGAGGTGCTGTTCCAGATGCACGGCGCCCGGCCGGTCCTGTCCGCGGACATTGACGACGACAACGACGACCTGTGGGCGGGCGTGCGCATGGTCGGCGGCTACAACTACGTCATCGGTGACTCCGTGTTCCACGACCCCGAGTTCGGGGCTGACGTGCTCACCATGCACACCTCCTCCTTCGGGGAGGCCCGGGTGTGGAACGTCCATGGCCCGCTGTCCCAACTGCTGCAGGCGTTGCAGGCGGGGCTGCCGATGCTGCTGGGGGCGGTGCTCATCGCCGTGGTGATCGTCGGCGTCGCCAGCACTCGCAACCGCCGTGAACTGGCGCCTCTGCCCCCATCAGCGCAGTACGCGCCCGCAGGCGCGTGGACGACCCCCTCCGAGGACTGGGAGCAGTACCGCGATTGAATCGAAGTGATCGGGGTCAGAGGATTTCGGACCGCTCCGCCCCTCTCGCTCCGGCTGCTTCATCAACCATCGCGAGCGTGCAAGGCTCGGCGATGAGATGGACAAGGCTCCGCGCATCACCAATCGTGAGCGAGTGCTGCTCGCTCTCGAGGATGCTCCACAGTACGATGCGCAGTACGAGGTTCCACGGCGCTTCAGCCAGCGCGGACTGTCGCAACGCCTCGATATGGCGCAGTCGCATGTGTCACGGGCGATCAAGGACCTGCTCGGTGACGAGTTGATCAGCCAGCGTCGACGCCGAGTCACCGGGGAGAGACGGCGCGTCATCGCCTACAACCTGACAGAGTCGGGAGGCGATCGGACCGTTGACCTGCGTCGCGATATGCTCGCTGCTGCGGTGCTGACGCGAGCGGCAGATGGTACCCTTGAGAGGCTGAGCCTGAGGGACCTGTTGCACAGGGCGGAACGGACCGGAGAGAGACCCCCCTCGGATGCCCTGGGGATGGCCGACCTGCTACGCGGCGCCGAGGTGCACGACGGCATGCCGCTGCTCGAGGACCTGACGGGTGACGCGGAGACGGACGAAGGGGAACCGGACCTGTCAGCCGAAGCCATCGGCCTGCATCTGGAACTGGCGGAGATGCGTCGTCGTCAAGGCGACCTTCCCTCGGCGCTGGACCACCTCGAGCGGGCAGCTGGGCTGCACAGACAACGGGGCAATCCGGCTGGTGAGGTTCGCTGTCTGCTCGCTGCCTCGAGCCTTGGGGCCCCGGTCGAGGATGCCACCCGCCTGCGCGCACAGATAGACGACATCGTCGACGTCGTCGCTCGACTGGAGGCGAACCTGATGCTGCACGACGCCGTGCTGGCAGGCTCCCCTGAGCAGGCGGCAGAATTGTTGGCGCATCTGGAGGATTCTCACCCAGACCATCCCGAAGTGGCTCTACGGTTGGCTGAGGCGACGATTCGCCGAGGCGGGATCCCTGAACTCTCATCTCTGCCTGCTGAACTGCCGGGAGGCTACGAACTCCGCGGGCTGCTCTGGAAGGCGAACATCCTCCGCCTCACCTCGAAGGTGGCTGCCATGACCGGTGATGGCTGGCCTGATCCTGTGGAAGTCAGGGATGCATTGGCCCTGATCGGACCTGCTGCCGAGCACCCACATGCCCTGGTGCACGGCGAGTTGACGCTCGAACTCGTGCGCAACCCGAACCTCGGGGACGACGAGCGAGCGGCTGCGCTCGAATCGGCGTGGTCGATGCAGCCGCCGTTTCCTACACTTGGTCACGTAGGATTCCAACTGGCAGGTCTGTACGAATCTGACCGAAGAAAAGCAGTCCTCGAACAACTGCAGCTGCGCTTCCTGGCGTCTGGTGATGAGGTTGGCGCGGAAGTCTGTCAGGCCAGAATGGCTGGGTGAATGGCTGCATCTGTTCTTCGAACAGATTGATAGGGGTCCTGCTGGACGCCCCCAACATGGCACGCGACGTTCGTCTGTTCACCTCTGAATCGGTGACCAAGGGGCACCCGGACAAGGTCTGCGACCATATCTCCGATGCGGTCGTCGACGCCTGTATCAGGCAGGACCCGAATGCGCGTGTGGCGTGTGAGACGCTCGTGAAGGGTACTGAGACAGGCAGCATAATTGTACTCGCAGGGGAGATTACCG
>CATMIM010000115.1 GCA_950068635.1 uncultured Candidatus Poseidoniales archaeon | reverse complement strand
AGGGGCTAGTCGAGAACCTCCTCTGAGCACCCCACCAACTGCCGAATGATGCATTTCGTGGCGGTGGCGACGTTGAAATAGGGTCGTCAGGCTACGATGATTGATTGGAACACCCTCGGGTGTTCGATCCAGGATGATGACCCCACCAATGGAAGAGGAACAGACAGGAACACACACGTTAGCCGAATGGAAGGCCTGGTACGCGGAGCAGCGCTCGGACGAGGTCGAGTTCGTGACCGCCGCCGAACCAGCTCCTGAAGACGAAACCGAACTTGAACGACTCTGGCTCGTCTGTGACGGCAAGGCGCCGGAGGACACCCGCACCCACGGTGGAATCGTCTGGCTGTCCAAGCAGCAGAAGACCCCGATTCCTGGGCTGTCGGTGCTGGTCGCCGAGAAGCAACAACCCCTGCTGCTCGTCGTGCCGGGAACCGAACTGGCACCACCTGAACCGCGCCCGAAGAAGCAGACGAAACCAGAGCAGAAGCCCAAGGCGAAACCCAAGCCGGCGCAGCTCAAGCCCCCGTTCGAGTGGCGCTGTCGCCAATGCGACCAGGAGATGTTCAGCGACACCACCCCTTCCCACTGCGGGCGCAGCATGCGTCAGCTGGCACCGGTGAGCAAGGAGGGCAGCAAGCAGTTCTCCGAGTTCATCGAGCAGAATGAATGGACGTTCATGAGTCCCGAGGAATCGACGCTGCTGAAGCAACCGGGGGTCGAGAAGAGCGAACAGGCGCTTGGTATAGCCACCGAGGCGGGCGAGTCACTCGAGAAGATCCTCAGGGAGGTCGCGAAGGAGGTGCCCCCGAGGTTCGAACTCTACAACGAGCAGACAGACCGCGTGCGCGTGTCCGACCTGAAGACGGACGACAAATTCGTCCGTGTGTTCGGCAACATCAGAGGGTGGCGCGAATCAGTGATGGTGCCGGTCACCGATCTCCCGTCCGGCAATGTGGAGATCGGCCATGTCTTCGACGCTTTCCTCTCGCAATCCCTGGACGGCTCGGTCAACGGGGACTGGAGGCCCGGCGAGCGAGTCGGGTTCCATGCCGAAGACCTGGGAATCACCATCGGAGGGACGCCGGACCTGATGTTCCGTGACATCCCGGTGGAGACGAAGACGGTGACCTTCCTGCCGCATGAGGGCAACAAGAACCAGAGAAGGATATTCCAATTCAAATGGCACGCGAACTACCTGCCGCAGATCGCGATGTACCTCGAGGGAACCAATCATGAATGGATGCTGCTGATGCTGGTGTCCCGTCGCAGTGGCCTGTTCACCATGCTGCCGATCACGGGTGTCAAGATGAAGACGCTACGCAAGCGCTGGCGTAAACTGCTCAAGGATGACGAGCTGGCTGGACAGGTGGCCACCTACCGAGAAGCCATCGACTCCGAGGAATGACCTTCGACGACCCGACCCGGTGACTACCGCACGGCTCAACCCGAGTTGCTCGAGATCCAGTCACGCATGGTGCACGCCTGGCAGACTTCCCTGCTGCTCACCTCGCCGCACCGCTCGCATTGCCGCATTCCATCCTCCGCCCACGATTCAGACAGCGTCTCGCCGTCATTCGCCGCGATCTGCAGTTCGCGCATCCTCTCCATCGAGTGCAGAAGTCCGTGCCGCGCGCCGGGTGTCTGTGACTCCATGGTGGCGACCAAGGCGCGGCTTCGCTGACGGAACGCACCGGGCGCGTACGGGCAGTCTCCGTGGTGGAACTCGAGCCCCGCTTCTAGCGCGTGAGCGTGGATCTCCTGCTCTGGAATCCAACGCAGTGGAACGATTCTCGGTACCAGACCCTCTATCGGGTCCCAAGTGTGTGGGGCCAGCCTGATGGTGCGATCCACGTCGCCATTCTGCAAGTTCATCAGAATGGATTGCGCCATGTCGTCGAGGTTGTGCCCGAGCGCCATCCAATCGGCACCGACCCGCTTAGCGAGCGCGTTCAATCCCTGACGCCGGAACACGCCGCAGTAGGAGCACGGCATCATCCCCTTCGCCTCAGGGATGTTCTGCTCGATCATCGGCATGCGCAGGACCACCTCGTCCATCCGTTCGAAACCGAGTTCTGGGTAACTGATGTGCTCCAGCCTGACCCCGAACCGCTCCGCCAGCCTTTCGGCGCATTCCAGAGAGGGGGCACGGTAGCCATCGATGCCCTCGTCGACGCAGCCGGCGATGATCTCGACATCACGCCGCGGGCCGAGCAACTCGACCATCATCTCGAGCAGGACGCTGGAGTCCTTCCCGCCGGAGATGCCGACCAGGATGCGCTTCGGCTCTCCGGTCTCCCTGATGGCGTCCTTGGGCAGCTTGACCTGCTCCCTGAGAGCCTTCGACACCCGCTTGCGGATCGATGTGCGCAGGTGGCTGGCGCACAGATGGATGCCGCTGTAGAGTTGGTGCACCACCGCAGGCTTGTCACAGCGGGTGCAAGCCTCAACCTCGAGTCCGCTCATCGAGGTGGCCAGAGGCAATGCGGACTTGAAGGGAACTAGAGGAGCAGCACACTACAATATTCCAATTGATGTTCATAAAATGCAATTGAATAATGACATTGAGACACCACCCCAGATCCAACCACTCAGATGCCGGTCGAGAGCGGGTCTCGGGCCTCATAAAACGCTCCCAGTTCGCACAATTCTTCGAACTTCCAGTTGGCGAATTGAAACTGAGTCCCAAATCAGTCCCCGAAGGGCCGACCTCCCCAAATCTCTTGAAGGGCCCCGTATCCTCGATGGCCTCCAAGGGAGGCAAATGCTCCGTAGATTGCTCGCAAGTTTCCGCCGGGTTCCCGGTGTGGTCGGAGCGATCGTGGTCGACGACCAGTGGACCGTCACCGCCGCCGCGCTGGAGATGGAGCAGGACGAGATGCTGACGACCTGGTCGGATGCGCTCAGGGAGAGTGAACGGCTGGTCGGCGAAGTCGGACTGGGGGGCATCGAGCAACTGTGGCTCGAGTGTGAGCAAGGGCACATCGTGCTCGCTCCTCTCCACGGGGGGCATTCGATGCTCGTGCTCAGCGATTCGGTGGCCAACATCGGCCGACTGCGCCATGAGGTGCGTGCCAGGACTCCCGTGATCGATGATATGTTGAGGTGAATGAATGTTCGAAATGCCAGTTGGAGAAACAGTTGAGGATGGGATCGACCTGAGTGTCAGCCAGGGGTCGTTCCCCTTCGACTTCGGCTGCATATCCTACTCCAGACCGAGGGCGCGAGTCGCCTGTGGCCACCGGTTGATCTGCGCCGGTACAGCAGTGGGTGCGCTGTGCGAGGAACAGAAGGGGAAGCGCCGCTTCCTCGCCGGCAATGCGGCAGAGGCGATGCTGGTCGAGATGGAAGCCGGTGACGGCCTGAAGGCCACCGGGACGATGTGGACCCGCCGACAGTTCGAGTCGGTGGCGCGCAACCTGCTCGAAGCGTTCAGCGACACGACCGCTCTGGGAACCCTGCTGCCCACCCCAAGAATCGAGGGGCACATTCCGACTCGAGACCTGTCGCTGCTCATCGAGAGGCTGGCGTCATCCGAAGTGAGCCGCGGTGCCGCGGCGGTCGAGGACGGCCTGCTGGTGCACTCCGCCGGTGACCTCCCGCTGGACAGCGAGGCGTTCGCTGCACTCGTGCAGACACATCTCGAGGCGCTGGTCGCGCTCGGTGCCCAGATGGACATGTCTCGCCCGTTGTCAACTTCGATCGCCCTACCGGACGGCTCTCTGCTGATCGCCCCTGCCGGTGATTCCGCCATCGCCGTCTGGACCGATTCCGAAGCCGACCACACAGCCATGTTGGCCAACGCCGCCGCCCTGCTCAGGACTCCCACAGCCGTCGAGGACCTCGTCGAAGAGGGCGAGCCGCTTCCAGATGGTGTCATCGTGAAGGAGAGCAAAGGGGGCGTCGACCAACTCATCTCTCACCTGCGCAGCGCCGCTGACGAGCACACGACCGGTTATCTCGAATCGCAGCCCGTCGAAGGTGAGGTCATCGCCATCACCCTGATCAGCGGGATTCCGGTCGGAATCCGCGCCACTGGTGTGAACTCCGTCGAGGTGGCCGTGATGAGTGCCACCAACGCTGGCAACACGCTGCGTCTGCATCGGCTCGACCGGGTGATGCAGTTGGTGCTGCGCGCATCCACCGTTGCCGATTGGAGCCTGTCCGAATTCGCCAACCATATCGCCACCTGCCGCACCCGCAGCGATAATCGGCTCGAGTTGCTGAAAGGCAGGCTCGACGCCCTGTTCGGCTTCGAACTCGGCATGGAAGGAATGCTCTCGGAACGTTCCGACTGGAAGTTGGTCGAGGATGCCGATGCGGTCGCAGCACTCCCGGGGACGACCAGGGCGCAACTGCTGGGACCGGCGCTGGGCGAACTGCGCATGCAGATCGAACGCCTCGAAGGCGATGTCGCACGAATCGAGCAGGAGAAGGCGCGGGCTGATTCGCGGACGAAGGCCTCCAACGCCGAGCGCGACGAGCTGAAGACCGACATCTCCGCCACTCGCGAACTGCTGGAGGAAGGGCGCGATGCGCGCACCGAACTCTCGAACCGTCTCGACGAGTCCCAACTGCGCATCCGAGAGGAGCAAGCGAGCTCGGAGGAGCAGGGCGCGCGGGCCGAGCGACTTGCACGTCGCGTCACCGAACTTGAACATCAGGTCACACATCGAGCGGAGGAACTGGCGAGTGCCATCGGTGAGATGGACTCGCGACAGCAACTGCTCGAAGCGTTAGAAGGGCTGCTCACCGAAGAGGCGCGCGCCAAATCCGAACTCGACGCGGCTGAAGCGAGGCTGGTCGAGGTTCGGCGCAATCTCGACGACGACGAGCGCATGCAGGTATGGGCGCCGACCAAGGTCCCTTTCACAGCAAAGGCCCTCACCGCTGATGCCACCAACTTCCCTGCGGATCGTGTTCGGCTGAACCCTGTCACGATCGGCGGCGACTTCGGCGCAAAGGGACAGGCGAAGGACGTTCCGGTCTGCTACTTCCTCGCCAAAGCCTCCGGCCGGCCCATCCGCATGGTCTACGACTACGCCGAAGA
>CATMIM010000114.1 GCA_950068635.1 uncultured Candidatus Poseidoniales archaeon | reverse complement strand
CGGCCTGCACTCGCTCACGATCACGCTCACAGATTCCACCGGCCGTTCCTCCGTGCACACCCAGTTCATGCGCGTGCTCGCCTCACCGCCGGTGGCGGTCATCGCCTCGCCGCTCGACGGCCAACTGTTCGGCCCGGGCGCACCCATACCCCTCAACGGCAGCGACTCGTATGACGCCGATGACGACATCATCCTCTACCGCTGGTACGTCGGCTCCGGCAGCACCGCCGAGGTGCTCAACGAGACACCTGACGCGCTACAGCGGCTGCCGCCTGGAGAGCACCTCATCTCGCTGCAGGTGAAGGACAGCAGAGGAACCTCGGGATGGGCATTCGCCAACATCACTGTCGAATCCTCTTGGCCGGTGGTGACCGATCTGCTCCTCGAACCGGGCCAGATGCATGCCGGGGAGAAGGAGACCATCACCGCGCGGGCTTGGGTGGATGACCCGGATGGGACCACCTGGGAGTGCGTCGGCTGGGCGTCACAGGGATCGAATGTCAAGGAGCAGTTCTACCTCAGGGACGACGGGGCTGGAGCCGATGCGTATGCTGGCGACGGCATCTGGTCCGGACGAGTCGTCTTCACGCCAGGTCGGGAAGGATGGGTGAACATCGAGGCGTTGTGCAGGGACGGCCCACTCGAAGAACCACAGTTGTCGAACCGGTTGTCGAACACCATCCCAGTAGAGGGTGCTGCGCAGCAGTCATCCATGCTCGACGCGTTCATGGAGAGCCTGGCGCCGGCGATGCTCACCCTGCTGGTGGTGCTCTCGTTCATCGGCGTCCTGATGGTCATAGCCCGGCGGCGCAAACTATCGGCCGATCTGGCGATGATCGAGTCATGGGGAGCGACATCCTTCTCCGAATTGGACGATGAGCTGCTTGAAGATGATGAGGACGACGAGCAGATGATCGACCCGGATGCGGATCTGGCAGAGATCAAGGAGAGCGACGAGGAAGAGATTTCCGATGCTCCTGAACTCGACTGATCTCAGAGCGGGGGTCCGCCCCATTGGTCAGCGGTGGCGGTAGTCAACGACAGGCCAGCAGCGGCTGCGCGGGAGCGATTCACCGGCACGCGCAGTCGCAGAACGGCCTGTCCCCACGCCTTGCCTTGCGCATCGAGTCTGAGCGAGGTGGTCCCGCCACCGTCCAGCGCGCCGTTCAACAAGCAGTTGATGGCCCCGATTCCGGGTAACTCCCAGACGTGGATCGAACCGGTGACCATCCCCGCGAACCATCCTCTGAGCAGGTCAGGGGTGACGGCCTCCTTGAGCAGTGGAAACCACTCGGGCCTGTGGGCCACCAGACCGATGTTGAACGCATCGCCCTTGTCTCCAGAGCGCCCATGGGCGAGTTCGGACAACTGGATCCAGACGGTGTCGCTCATCCATGCGCCTCCTCTTGCCCATGTCCCTGTTCCAGCATCTCCTTCGCCTCCGGGTTGAGCCGACGTGCGAGCGGGCGCGCCCACTCCCGTTCCTCGAGTTCCTCCCGCAATCGCTCGATGAAGCGCTGGGTGCGCTGGCGCACCAAGGTCAACCGATCCACCGACCGAGGCAGGTCCGAGACGGTCAGCACCTCGATCCGAACCAGAGGTTCGACCATCTCTCGCGGGATCAGGGCCGGCCAGTAACGCAACTGCCGGCGGGGCTTCGGCCGCGCACCGTATCCTGCCACACCTGCTGGCCCGGTCAGCACCAACGGTGCCACCTCGCGACCGAAGCGAACCACCTGTCCGCGGTCATCACTGCGCACCGCCCAGCGCAACAGCACCTCGGGGGGATCGCCGATCATCTCCTTGCGGCGAGGGACCCCGGGTGGCAGCGTGATGCCAGCACCGATGAACTCGCTCTGGATGACCAGGTCCTCGTTCTCAGCCAACCGCCCGCGCAGCAGCGCATCGCAGTTCTCGGCGCGCTCGATGGCGTTCGGGCCGCTCACCAGCAGCGAGGATGATGCGAACCAGCCGCCTTCGACCGCCGCGCTCACCTTGAGGTCGTCCGGCTGCGGCTCACCGCGGGCGCCAGCCACCGTGACCCGTTCCGGCCCCGTCTCCTCGAGCGTGATCCGGCGCATGTCGATGATGACGTCTGGAGTGATGTAGGCTGCTGGGTCCCCGATCTCATACACCAACTGCTCGGCCACAGTGCGTCGGTCCACCCTTCCTCCTCCCCGCTCGGCGCGGGTGATGACCACGGTGCCGTCTGCGCTGACTTCGGCCACCGGCAGTGCGAGGTCAGTGAGTTCGGGTATCGTCTCCCAGTCGGTCGAGTTCCCCCCGGTGACCTGGGCTCCACACTCGATCAGATGGCCAGCGACGGTCCATTGGGCGAGCACCTCGAGCGGGTCATCGACGTCGGCGGGTGCCCAGTCCGTCAACGGGTCTTGTCGAGTCAGTCCGAGTTCTATCGCGTTCTCGGCCCAGCCTGCCGCGTGCAGCATGCAACCTACGAGCAGGCTGGCGTCCGCCACTCGTCCGGTGATCACGATGTTCGCCCCGTCCTCCAGAGCGGCGGCTATCGGTCCAGCACCGAGGTAGGCGTTCGCAGCGATCACCCGCTCACCTGATTCTGCGAGTGACTCACCGGTCTCCATGTGCTCCAGAGGGTGGTCGAGTTCGAACAACACCGGTAGTCGCGGCATGATGTCATCTCCGACGACCATCGCCACCTTGCACTCGTTCCAGCCGCTGTCTCGCGCCACCTCGAGCACGGCGCGCGCGCACGCCTCGGGATTCGCCCCCCCGGCATCTGTGATCAGTTTGACTCCCTGAGCGTGCAGTTCCGTCATCCCGCCGGCACGCAGCCAGTCTGTCAGGTCCGTGGCCCAGCCAGCAGAGGCGTCTCGCGCCTTCTGTTTGGCCATGATCGAGAGCGTCAACTCAGCGAGGTAGTCGAGCATGATGTAGTCGAGCGGCTCGTGCTTCAGAAGTTCGACCGGTGCGTACACCCGATCGCCCCAGAAGCCTCCGGCTCCACCGATTCGCACCGAGCGCCGGCTGCCATCCGCACACTCGCGTTCGTCCGGGGACAAGGCTCCACCTGATGTCAAGTGGATTGCCCGCCTAAAGAACCCCGAGGTGAAGCCGACAACATCGGGTGTAGCCGAGGACACCGCCCAGACTCACTCTTCGAGCGGACCCCAAGCCGAGCGTGTGCGGTTGAGCCCGAATCTCTTGAGGTAGAGGAAGATCAGGTTGCGCCGTCCGTCGGCCCAGGTGTTGATCTCTGCTTCACCCACCCGCGGGCGGTAGGGAACGGAGATCTCGATTGCCTTCTTGCGCCCGTAGCAGCGTCGCGCGTTGATCTTCATCTCTTCAGACAACGGCATCCCGTCGTTGGTCGGCCGCATCTTCGGATTGTCCATGATGCGCTTGTGGAACACCCACATCCCACTCTGTGAATCGTGGATTCCGTACCAGAACAGCATGCGTGCGGTGAACGACAGAGCCCAGTTCCCGAAACCGTGCATGCCGGACATCGAGCCTTCCTCAGCCTTCCTGAGCCGGTCACAGGTGATGAACTCCAGATCCTCTTCCACCAACTTCCTCACCAGGCCGGGCACCTCCTCGCCGGGGTAGGTGCAGTCGGCGTCCATGGTGACTATGATGTCGCCCGGCGCCATAGCGAATCCCGTGCGGTATGCGCGCCCGTAGCCCTTGCGCGGTTCGATGTGGGTGGCCGCGCCGACACTCTCCGCGAGCTCGACTGTACGGTCCGTGGAACTGCCGTCGATGATGAGGAAGTCCAGCGTCTCACACCAGCCGTCGTTGGGAACGCTCTCGATGGTGGCGACTATCGCCTTCTCCTCGTTGCGCGTCGGAATGACCACGGTGACGTGAACTGGTAGCATGTCCGTCATCCGCACCCCTCACCCTCGCCGACCTCGGTTGCTCTCTTGAAGCCCTCCATCGAATGGACCGGGCAGGAATCGCTTGAAAACAAGGACGTGCGAGCCGCTGCCAGCCTAAGGCTGAATATCAGGCTGAGGAGAGGTTCGCATGCACATCGCGATGCTGTCAGGAGAGTATCCCCCAAGATGGGGTGGCATGGGCTCGACGGTGTTCCATCTCTCGGGCGCGTTGGTGAAACTCGGGCATCGGGTGACGGTGATCACCCGGCACGAGTCCGAGGCGAGCAGGAACCCTAGCGTGATACCCCGCCAGCAGGGTGTCAGCGTGCGCATGGTCAAGTGGGCGAAACTCCCGATGGCGTTCACCCGTTCTTACGGCAAGCATGCGCTGCGCGACCTGCTGCAGTTGCACATCGGTGACCCGGTGGACGCGGTCCATCTGCACTGCCCGATGATCTCGTGGGATGACGCCCAGTTCGAGAAGGTGAAGGCACAGATTCCCACCATCGTGAGTTCGTTGCACGGCTCGTGGCTGGGAGAGCGCGATGGGATGGTACGGGCGGCGAAGTTCGGCGAGTCGGCGACGTGGAAGAACCCCAACGATCTCGCCATCCTGTTGACAGCAAGGCACTACGCCAAATTCGAGCGTGCCGCGCTGCGCGGAAGCACTGTTTGCGTTGCGAACTCGGAGGCTACCAAGGCCGATTTCCAGGCGAGGTATGATCCGCCCGCTGATTGGCGCTGCGAGGTCGAGCGCTGGGGCGTCGACGTCGAGATGTTCCACCCGCTGAACCGTGACCATGAGGAGTCGCTGCTAGCCCATGAGGCGATGCGCCGGCGCTACGGGGATCCCGACGAGACCGCGCTCTCGGGGATGCCCGGTACCGAAACACCACTGATTCTGGCGGTCGGCCGACTGGTCGGGCGCAAGGGTTTCAGGACCCTCCTGCGCGCCATGCCGACAGTCCTCTCAACCCATCCACGGGCTCATTTGGTGATCGTCGGCCGCGGTCACATGCGCGGCACCCTGCTACGCCAGGCGAAGCGGCTCGGCGTGGCGGCTGATGTGTCGATCGAATCGGGGATGCCGTTCGCAGACCTGGCTCAGTTGTTCCGCTCGGCTGACCTCTCAGTCTATCCCTCCTACTACGAGGGGCAGGGCCTCATCCCACTCGAATCGATGGCCTCAGGAGTCCCTTGCGTGACAGTCGATGACGGCCCACTTCCCGAAATGGTCGATGATTCTGTGGGCGGTCTGTTTGAGTTGGGTGA
>CATMIM010000113.1 GCA_950068635.1 uncultured Candidatus Poseidoniales archaeon | reverse complement strand
GGTTGCCATCCGTGTCGTAGAATCTCTGTTGGAAATCGAATGACTCATCGGCTGAGATGCGCTCACCATGACCCTGCAGTTCGATGCGTGCAAGTGCACCGGGGACCACCTCGATGAACAGGAAGGCGGTCACGACCCCATCCGCGCTGACATGCTCCGCGGACACCGTCCACGCCCCCGCCATCGCCGCATCGAACCGCGCTCCGTTCTCCACCTCGGACAACCAAGAAGCCGCCTCCGGCTCCATCATCGACCAGTTTCCGCTCACTGTCCAGCGGTTCCCGCGAACGTCCTCCGCCTGCAGCAGCAGGTCGAGCACGTCGTCGGCGGACATGGTGTCGCCGTCGGACACGATCAGCAGACGGCTGGCGTTGCCATGCACCACATCGATGGTGATGTTCACCCAGTGATCCTCGACGTGGACACCGATCGTCCAGTTCCCCACTCGCCGTGGCAACCATTCGACGCCCATTGAGGTCATGCGGAAGTTACCGTCCTCGGCCGTCCAGTTGGACAGCGGAATACGTACTGGAACATGGTTTCCCTGCACATCTATCCACAGCAGTTGCAGCAGGACCGGCTGGTCGGCGGGGACCGAGCCGTTCGGCGGCACCAACTCGATGTCGTCGAGTTGGCCGGCGGTCACTTCGACGAGCGCCTGACCGCTCGCTCCGGAATCACTGGTGGCGTTGATGCGCCAAGTCCCGGTCACAGCGCCAGTGTAGATGCCGGCGAAGTCGACCGAACCCTGCTCGCTCTCCCAGGTGATCGCACCCGCGGAGGCGAGCGGCATCACATTCCCGAGTATATCGGTGACGACCGGCACCAACGGCAGCGTGCCGCCTGCTGGGACGGTGAGGTCGGAATCGAACAGCAGGTGCACGGGAGTACCAGGGGTCACCGTGATGTCGCTGCTGGCCGACAGCGTCTGCCAGTAGACGGTGACCGTGTCCTCCCCGACCGCTGTAGGAGTGTAGACGCCCGTCTCGTTGATGCTGCCAACGTCGGCGTGCCAACTCAGCGTCATGCCGCTGGCCACGTTGTCGTGCGCATCGAGCAGTTCCTCGGACAGGTTCAGCACCGCATCGATGGGCAGCGTCGCGGTTTCGGGAGTGAGGCTCAGCGACACCGGCATGCCCGGATCCACTTGGAGAAACACCTGGCCCAGGACACCTAGGATGTCCGCTTCAATCTTGGTCACGTTGGCGACATCCGGAGTGAACAGACCACCGGCGTCGATGCTGCCGGTCGTCGCTCGCCACACGACCGTGCCACTGCTCACATCCCCCTGCCCCGTCCGCGCCGTGGCGCTGAACGTCAGCGGGCTGTCTGCATCTATTCGTACCGGAGAGCGTGGATGGACATCCACCCATCGCGTGTTGGGGGATGGTGTCGAGGAACCACCCCAGGAGAAGGTGATGTTGAATCGAGGACGAGCCGAGGACATGGCGACGTCGGACGAAAGGAACTCGACGTTGGAATCACCCCAGGCCGGGCCGCACAGCAGTACTCCCGCGGTGGAATCGAAGCCTTGGCTGCGGCGGAAGTGGGCGAGGTCAACCGATCGGGTGACATCGAATGTCTGCCAACTCCCGTTGGAGACCGCGATCTGCTGGTCCATCAACCCCCCCGAGTCATCGTTGCCCTGAGCGCCGGACACCTCCCACGACTGGCCGGAATCATGGTCGTTCCAGGTGGCTTGATCAGGGTTCCAGTTGTGCTTGTAGATCATGTGCGCGAACAGTTCCGGAGTGCCGTTCACCTGTGCGACCAGCAACTCGAGCGACGCCGAGACGATGCTGACGTTTGTCCACAGGGACGCCAGTTCGAGATCGAGTGCCAACATGGCGCAGTCACGGTCGCTGTTGTTGCTGGAGTGTCCGACGAGCAAGCCGTTGCTGGTGGCGTGATTGCTGTTAGGCGCGGCCGAGCCGATCCACGTGTCGCGCACCACACCGATGCCTAACGGCTCCTCCCACACCGTCAGGCTGGCGGTCCCGTCGCCATGATCCACCAGATCCCCGCCCGATGGTTGCGGATTGGAGGATGCAGGGGCATCTGGAACAGCGGGAGAGAGGACTCCAGTGGGAACGCCCGCCACCCACGACTGCAGCAGCAGCATGCCAAGCAGTGCCAACATCACGCCGGGTCCATTCTGTCGCGACACGTCTTCGCCCGGTATATCGACGATGCGCGGCGCTCATGAAGTGAGCGCCGCGCTGCCCGCGGGCGTCGCACCCACGTGAGAGGAGTTTTAGCGGCGTGTGGCCAAGGCTGTCGGCGCGTGGCTGTTCAAGGGGCAGATGGAGGGGAGATCACTCTTCGAAGAGCTCCCAGTCATCCATGTCCGCAGAGCGATACCACCAGACTCCCTCGTCGTCCTCCCACCACTCGGTGCCGTCCTCGTCCACAGACACATCCGGCCCCGCGTCCTCTTCTTCAAGTGCATCGTCGAGTGGGACGAACTCTCTGTCATCGAAGTCGGAGGTGTCCTCGTCCACCTGGTAGAAATCATCGTCCTCGTCGTCGCCGCGGCCTCGCCTGAGCAGGAGCAGCAGTACGCCGACCAAAGCCAGCACCACGATCACCAGCAGGCCCGCACCGACCCAGTAGAGCGGACCGCCCTCCTCGAAGAATCCGAGCACCGTCTGCTCCACAACCACCGTCTCGTCATCCCAGACCGTTCCGCTCACGAGGGTGAGGATCGAGGGGCCTTCGTTGACCATGTAGACCTGCCATTCGCTGTTGGAGACCTTGCTCTTCACGTGCTTGTCGCCGCCTGTGTCGAGGTAGGCGTTCTCGGGAACCTCGATTTCGTTGCCGTAGGCGTCGAACGCCTCCGCGGTGACAGTGATGGTGTCCTGCTGGAGTACCGTCAACGAAGGTGCGACGTGGAGCACCAGCCGGTTCAACATGGCAGCATCGACGGTGACTTCCCACCAACCGGACAGCCCGGTGGACTCGTTGGTGTACATCAGCGAGTGCACACCCGTCTGATTGCCGTGCCACTCGGCCGAGCCCATTTCCTCGAGCATCGTCCAGTCAGCGGTATCACCACCGGTCCAGACGACATGCACTGCGAACATGTTGCCATCCGTATCGGTGCCGTTGACATGCACCTGAAGGGCGTTGCCGGCGATGAGTTGGACACCGTTTGCATGGTGTGTGAGCACGAACGGAACGCCGTGGGTGACAGTGATGCTCGCTACCTGTTGGTAGGGTCCGGACATCGCACAGATCTTCCAGGATCCCACCATGCTCGCCTCCCAGATATGGTCATTCGACCGCAACTGAGTGGTGAGTTCCACACCCCAGTCGACGCACGAGGGTGGCAGGCTCTGCGTGGTCGTGTCATCCCAGAGGAACCAACGCAGGATGTCTGTGGACAGCGAGTTGCCGTTGGCGTCGCGCACGATCGGGTCGAGGTCTACGCTGTCGTCGGCAGTGATGTCGCTTCCATGTCCGTTGATGATGATCTCCGCCAACGGTCCGGGTACGACTGTGAAGAGGATCTGGTCCGTCATCGCGTTTACTCCCAGGTGCATGTATGTCGCTTGCACCGTCCAAGTTCCAACTATCACCGCCTCGAACACGGCGTTCGTGGGATAACCAGTGAGCCAAGCCGATGTCGAGCCCGGCTCGAGGATGTTCCAAGCATCGACGCTGGCGGGCCATTCGTTACCGCGCTGGTCGAACGAGTGGGCGTCGATGGAGAAACTCTGCCCTGAGGCCCTCTGCGTATCTTGAGTGGACAAGCGGATGCCGACCGCCTCACCGTGCATCACGCTGATATTGACGCTCGAGGTGATGTTCTCCAAGGTGACGTCGACCCACTGCGGTGCGGAATTCCACGGCACCCAGCGCACCGGATCTTCAGCGTACAGCGAGCCGTTTGACCACGCCCATGCGGACAGGGGAAGCGTCATGTTCAGATGGTTGCCACGCACATCGATGCGCACCGTGGTGAAGGTGACGTTGCCATCGGCCGTCAGCGAAGTCGTTGACGCATTCAGCACGAGGAGGTCGATCAGCCCGTAGTCGGTCTCGACCAGCATGCTCGCCGACATGTTCAGCGAACTCGACACCGTCACGTTCCAGAACCCGACCCCCCATGCGGAGTAGTTAGAGGTCGTGTCGTTGAAACTGCCGTTCTCCACCGACCAGCTGATGTTACCGGCGAGACCGGGTGCCACCGCGTTACCGTGCTGGTCCCACGCGCTCCAGTCATAGTGGCAATCCTCCCCGGCGGCCACGACCGTGCAGCCATCGATTGTCAGGTAGTCAGGAGCCCCTTCGATCACCGCGATTGCGATGTTCAGGGTCTGGCTTCCCCAACTGGCGTTGATCCACTGCGTGCCTTCGCTCCAAGGGACGAAGGTAACGCTGCTCACAGGAGTCGTCATCGTCGTCCCCGGCAGCAGTGTCCCGTTGGTCACAGCCCAGGTGATGGTCTCGCCACTGACCGAGTTGCCGAACTGGTCGATCACATCGACCAAGAACGATGCCGTTTCGTCAGCGGAGATGCCGACGGAGAGCGGCCCTCCGACAAGTTGGATAGGGGTGCCTGGAACCACGGTTATGTTGTGTTGGGCAGTGACCCGGCCGAAGCGTGCGGTGAGGGTGACGATACCCGCGTTGCGTGGAGAGAACAGCCCCGTGGATGACACGGTGCCATCCGTGGTTGTCCACTCGATGGACCCGGACAGGGGATTGCCGTCTATGTCCACGAGAGTGGTGCTCAACTGCACGCTGTTGTCCGCCGTTGTCTGGTTAGCGCCGCTGATCAGGACATCGAACACGCTGGTGTAGTTGAGCATCAGGATCGGTCGATGGTTGGCGGATGTGGACTCACTGTGGTCGAAGACTGCCCACGCCTGTGGCGTCTGTGAGTTCTGCTGCGGAGTGCCGACGAGCACGATGGAGAAGGTGCCGTTGACAGCGGCGCCGAGCGCACCGCTCACATCGAAGTTGACGAAGCCAGCACCTTGCATGGCGTTGATGCGCACCGTGTCCAGCACGATGAGGCCGCGGTCGGTTCCGTCTGCGCCGCCCACATTCCAGGGGTGACCCAGAGCCGCCTGCTGCCATGTTGCCTGATTCTCGTCCAACCACGGGTTCAGCAGAGCGTAGGCGGTGATGTCCAC
>CATMIM010000112.1 GCA_950068635.1 uncultured Candidatus Poseidoniales archaeon | reverse complement strand
AAACACCCTGTTGTCCTCGAGACGCATGCGCACTATCCAACCCGTTCCGTAGGGGTCGTCATTGATCAGTTCGGGAGCGTCTTCGAGCGCCTCGTTGACAGCACTCAATTCGCCTGAGAGCGGTGCGAAGATCTCGCTCACGCTCTTCACCGACTCCACGCTGCCGAAGCCGTCACCCGCCGACACGCTGGTGCCCATCTCGGGCAACTCGACGTAGACGATGTCGGTCAGCGCGTCCTGTGCATGGTCGGTGATGCCCACCACCACCTCGTCACCCTCGAGCCTCACCCACTCATGCTCCTCGGTGTAGCGCAGGTCCTCGGGGATGTCGCTCATCGAATCTCAGTCGCCCTCGGAGCGCGGATGCGGCACAATCCTTTCGCTGGCGTGAAGTGCCGGTCATTCCTCTTCTCCGACGTGCTGTTCGAGCAGTCCTCGCTCGAGATCGGCCCAAGCATCTCCCAGACGATCTTCGTCGCTCGCGTCCACCTCATCCGTGAACATGAGCTCCCGCAGTCGTTCTTCGTCCTCGCTGGGGAACAGAGCGGACAGCGGCGTGCGCAACCCGCGCATGTACTGCAGGTGCAGCATGCCCGCGAGCAGCAGGCAGGCGATCGTGCCACCCGGCAGCAGCCAGCCGAAGTCACCCGACGCGATGCATGGATCGGGCCCGAGGTCCTCCTCAGGAGGGCATTCGGCGGGAGGGAGTCTCCCGTCCTGCAGGCTGAAGGCGGTGGCCAGGAGCAGCGCCAAGCCCAGTCCGAGCAACACGCGGCTGGCGATGCGCGCTGGTGCCTGCATGGGCTTGCGAGCCAACGCCGACGCATCAAACCCACGCATCAATCCGGAGTGGCGTGAGCATGGCACCCGTCAAGTGACAGCGGCTCAGTAGGTCTCTCGGATGATTTTGTGGATCTTGTATGGCAGCAACGCCCGGTTGACCGGCGTCACCTCTAGAATTCGAGCGTCATCCCGCCTGCGGATGTCCTGTAGCAGCGGGTGGCGGCTCTTCTTGTGCAGCGTCAGCACGGTCGGCTTGTCCACCTCCAAGGCAGCACGCACGGTGGCGACGAACGCATCGGACTCCACAGAGAACTTGCCCACCTCGTCGACCACGATCACCTCGCATTCATCCATCGCCTCTTGCAAGGCAGGAACCGCGACTCTGTCGAGGGCGTCGGGGTCGATACCGAATCCGAGAATGCGTAATCTGGAATCGATGTCCCTGTGGGCCATCGTGGCCGCTTCCTTGGAGCGGAAGTTGATGCACGAGTATCCGACCCTGTCGTGGTCGTCGAATATCGGCTCTGTCAGCATCCCTCCGATGATCTTGTGTTCACTGGGATTCTCACCGCGGCTGCGCAGTTCCTTTTCCCGATCATCCTGCAGCATCTGCACCACTTTCAGCATCACCGCGCTCTTTCCGCTGCGCGGCAGACCGGTGATGCCGATCTTCGGATGAACGCCCACTCTGACCTCTCCTTTGGTGTGGCATCGATGTATGCTGGATGAATGCCTAACCAACGATGTAGGAGGCCCGATAAAGAGATATGCCCTAAAAACGCCGTTTTCCGCTCTCCGGTCGAATATTTCCGCTCTCCGACACCTCAGGCGAGGTTTGAGGGAACCTGCATCTGCACGGGTGGGAGGGGCAGCAGTTCCAGTTCGTAGTTGTTCACGTTGTTGTTCGCCGCCCACGCTCTGGCCCAGGCGTCGAGTTTCTGCGAGTTCAGCAGTTCACACAGCCATCCGAGCGCCTCATCCAAGCCGCCGAACTCCGCTGTCAGCAGTTTGAGGATGTCATCGGGGATCTGCAGGTGGTTGACTGAGTTGCCGAGAACGCATCTGGCCGGCAGCACGATCCAGCGCAGACGCCGAGTCTGCTGGGCGTTGACGATCGCTTGGCAGGCGAGGCGGGGGTTATCCGCCGGTTTCAGGGGCCCGCACCACTTCGCCTGCTTGCGCTCGGGCGCGGTGCTCGGGACGCTCGAATCGAATGCTGGGTGTTGCAGCCAGACGT
Organism: uncultured Candidatus Poseidoniales archaeon; assembly: GCA_950068635.1. GTDB lineage: Archaea > Thermoplasmatota > Poseidoniia > Poseidoniales > Thalassarchaeaceae > JAKUTA01. The sequence goes on along the minus strand of CATMIM010000112.1, from coordinate 3,232 downwards.
TGCTCTCATCGTTGCGGAAGTGGATGCCGCGCACGAATGGAGCACCGCGGCTGCCCTTGCGCCACGGCTTGATGTCCGCCGACCAGTTGGTCTGGTCGATTTCTCCGACACGGACCCTGACCCGCTGGGACGCACCCGCCAGCCAGTGTCCCTCCTCGGCGAGGCGGGGCAGTTCAGCGAGTTCATCGATGGTCTTCAGCAACCGGTCACGTTCGAAGCGGTCCGCAGGCAGTCTCGGCACCGACCAGTCCGCCCTGCTCCACCGCTCCCAGCGCTCGCGGTCGAGCACGAGGCGCGGCACCGAAGGGTCCAGCCCACGAACGTTACACAGGTCGTCGGAGCCGGCGGGCCCGTAGGAGATCATGTCCTGGGTCTCTCCACCGACCGTCAGCCCGAGAACCAGCACACCTTGGGTGACTCCGGCGAACAGCCGAGCCGATTCTGGGAACGACCAGATGCTCGTCCACTCGTGCTCGGTGACCAGCAGGTTGCGCAGCGGGGCACTGCTCTGCTCGCGCAGCAGACTGTCTGGCACGATCATGCGAATGCGTCCGCCGGCGCGGACCAGTTGCAGACTGCGTTCAAGGAACAGACGGTAGAGATTCACGTTGCCTCTGAGCGTGGAGAAGCGCAGTGCTCCGTCCTCATCACGCAGGCCGCGGAGTTCCGCCCCCAGTTCCTTGCGCATGCGACTTCCCTCAGGATGCCCGCGGAACCTGTCCTTGATGCGCAACCAGGGCGGGTTGGTGATCAGCAGTCGCGGCTCCTCCTCCCACGGCCAGTCACCGCGCAGGGTGTCACCCATGCAAAGCACGTCTGCGAGGATCTCCTCCACCTCACTGCGCGCCAACATGCCCGGTTCCGGGTCATCGTCGAGAGCGGCCAGCCCATGGCGAACAAGTGTCAGGTGCAGCCGGCGCAGGGTGGCGGTGACGGCAACCCCACAGACATCGTAGAGCTGCATCTTGGAGAGTAAGGATCGTGTGTCGGCCCGCCGCTCATCAGCATCGAACTCGGATGACGCCCTGGCGTGCCAGCGAATCAGCCGTGCCGGGAACAGGCCGCCACCTACTGCTGGATCAGCGAATGGCAGAGGGATACCGCTTCGAGTGCGGATTCCAGCGGCGATCTCGGCTTCGGTCTCTTCATCGACTTCGACATCAGACTCCTCCTCCTCTCTGAGGTTCAACTTGTCGAGATGCATCCGGAAGCCAGGCGGCAGCGCGTCCAGCGACACGTTCGGCTTGTGGTTCCCATTGACACTGCTCGGAGAGATGTCCTGCCTCAACTCGGCGGCGATGACCGCATCGGCCAGCCGGGTCGGTGTCGGGTGCGCGCCGCGGGGGCTGCGACCATCGCTCTCGGCGTCGTGACGGCAGAGCAGGTGGTCGAACACATGACCGGGGTCGGTGAGCAGGCTCGCGGGTAGAGTGGGCCAGTGGGAGGGCAGCATCGCAGCCACGGGTTGACCGTGGCGCAGTGCCTTTTCCCAGGCTGTCAGCCAGGTGTCGATCTGCTCCAACCGCGAAGGGCATTCACGGTCGAGTCGTGCGTACCAGCCGCTGACATTTCCAGACCGCATCCTTCATCCCCAGAACGCCCGCGCGCCGCCGCTCGGTATGAATCGTTCGCCCGCGGGGGCGCACGTCCACACGCGCGCGCTCGCGAGGAAGATACTCTCAGGCAGGGCTCCAGGAACTTCCTCACAGAACCTCGATAATCCAGTGCTCAGTCGGAGTCAGGCTCTCCCAGCAGCAGTTCATCACCGGGAATCTCGATATTGAGCAGCCGGCGGCCGCGTGCCAGCCAAGTCCACCCCTCGGTCACCCAGTCGTAGAGTTCGTCGAGCACATCGATGTCGATGTCGGCGAGGTTCGCCATGCGCTCGAGCACGACGATCTCCTGGGGATGGTACTCACCATCGGCGGCCGCGAGCAGCACCGAATCCCTGAGCGCAAGTCGCAATGTATGCTCTGAGATATTCTCAACCACATCCTCGAAGTCAGGCGGATTGCGCAGCGCCCTGCGCACTATCTCCCGCTCCTCCGGGCGCAGCATCGCCCTGCCCATGAACGCCTCGAGCGCCGCCATCTCCTCGCGCACGAGCGCCCCGTCGGCGTTGGCCAGCACGGTGAGCAACTCGATGTAGCGCGTCTTCTCATCCGGGTCGAGTATGTCGATGGCGTCGGGGAGCATGCCGCTCATGCCGCGGCCCCCTCATTCCACATTCAGCAGGTCGAGCCCTTCCTGCATCCAGTCGTAGCCGCGCATCACCCAGTCGAGCAGGTCGTCGACCACCCCCTCATCCATGCCGATACGCCGCGCGATGCGCTCCAGCACGAGTTGCTCCTCCTCGTCAATCACTCCATCGGCCGCCGCCATCAGCGCAGCATCCCGAAGAGCCAGCCTGCTGGACACCTCACCGAGGCCCGCGAGGCACTCGTCGAGCGTGGGTGGATTGTTCAGGTATGAGCGCACCTCCTTGCGCTGGCGAGGTGAGAGCAGGGCGGTCCCCAGCCGCTGTTCGAAAACGGCCATCTCGTCGATGGTGACCTCGTCGTCGATGCGCATGATGTAGGCGAGCAACTTGGCGTATGCGAAGCGTTCGTCTCGCGGCAATTCGTGCAGCGTGTCGGGGAGCATGGCCGGGGCAGAACGGGAATCCATAACAACCCTGCGCCGAAACAGCTTGAGTTTCAGATAACACTCATGACAATGTAGAAAGAATCGACGGTGAGGATAACTGTGTGCCTCGAATCCTAGGTCTAGACGGGATACGAGCCTATGCAGCCCTGATGGTGGTAGTCACCCATCTCCACATCTTCATTGATTGGTACTATGAAGGTTCACCGATGTATGGATTGGTTAGGGGTGGCAATGGTGTCAATATTTTCTTCGTTCTGTCAGGATTCTTGATTACGAATCTACTCTATCTGGAATACAAGTCGCTCGGCTCAATCAACCTGAAGATGTTCATTATCAGACGAGCATTACGCATCTTTCCTGCGTTCTATCTATTCATCATGTCTGTCATCGTCGTTAGTCTATTTTTTGAGACTTTCACGACCAAGATCCAACTTCTCTATTCTGGATTTTATGCATTCAATTTCATCCCACGAACTGAGAACAACATCATGCTGACACACACATGGTCTCTCGCGGTTGAAGAGCACTTCTACATCATCTGGCCCGCAGTCCTCCTCTTCCTTCTGAAGTTCAAACTAAAGCTACA
>CATMIM010000111.1 GCA_950068635.1 uncultured Candidatus Poseidoniales archaeon | reverse complement strand
CACGTACCCGGGCGAGCAGCAGCGCTGCCCACGCCTTGGCGGGCAGCGCATCCAATCCTGCTGCCAACTCGCCTGAATGACCTGCATGGAAGTCATCATCCAACTCTGCCCCGAGCAGCGAATCGACTTGATTCTGTGACAGGTCACACGCCGCCAGACGTTCACGCCGTTCAACTGAGGTTGGAGGGAGATCAGCGCTCACCTGGTTCCAGTGCTCTTCGGTGAGCGCCAGCACCGGCACATCGGTCTCGGGATACATGCGCGCGCCGCCGGGAAGGGGACGCATCGCCGTGGTCGTGCCATCCTCCGGCCCTCCTTTCTTGATGACCACGTTGCGCACCTCCTGGGGAATCCTGTGCCAGGCGAGTCGCGCCCGGTGGACCACGGCCTCGAGCGCCAGTTCCGCCTGCCACTCGGGGGCGGCGCACAGTGCGAAGGCGTCGGCATCCGAGCAGCCCAGCCGGTCGCACACCGCCGCCATCTCCTCCTCGGTGATGCCGTGCGCCGGGAGTTCGTCGGAATGGAATATGCCGCGCACACCAGCGGCGCGGGCGGCTGACGCCAGTTCACGGCCGAGGCGTGGGAGTTGCGCGCCGCTGGCATCCAACTCCTTCGCGCCCAGCCGGCCGGCCAGCGCCGCAAGTCTGACGCCCAGAACGACATCGCCTGCCCCCAGCGCATTGGAGACCATCTCGCTCTCCGTCGTGGCGAACAGGTCGCTGACGTCAGCGGGCGCCAGCGGCAGCGAATCGGCCACCGCCGCGGCTACTCGGGCTTCGGTTTCCGAGTCATCCGCACGACGGTCGTCGGGAAGGAGCGGTAAGTCGAGGTGGGCGCGCAGGTCGCTGGCCAGACGGTAGAGGTGCAGTTGGCGTGCCATCTCGAGACTGATGATGCGCGGAATCCAATCGAGGTCCTGACATCCCTTGATCTCCACTCGGTCTCCGCAGGCGATGCTGACGTTCAGGTCCTGTCGGATGCTGCCGAGCCCCCGCCTGACCCTGCGGGTGTCGCGCAGGACCTGACCCAGAGCGATGGCCGTCTCCTTGGCGTGCGCGGGCGAGGTGACCTCCGGTTCGGTGGCGATCTCGATGAGCGGGATGCCCAGCCGGTCGAGGTTGTAGACCACCTGCTCTCCATGGCGAGTGGTGTGCGCATCCAGTTTGCGCGCCGAGTCCTCCTCCAAGCACAGAAGTGAGAGGCCGACAACACCCGATTCAGTCTCGATCGCGCCGCCGGTGGCGATCATGGTCGTGCGCTGGAAGCCGCTCGTGTTCGAGCCGTCGACCACCGTCTTGCGCATCGCCTGCAGCAGCGGCACCGGACTCATGGCCATCATCGCCGAGACGGTGAGCGCGATGTCCACGGCATCCGCGTCGTGCCCGTCCGGCGGCGACTCGTCAAGTTCGATCAGGCCGGCGTTGGGCGACTGCACGTAGACGAACGAGCGGTTGCGCCGCTGCTCGAAGCGGGCGGCGATGTCCACCTCGCCCGCCTCGCCCTCGGCCGCTCGCAGGCGTCGCTGAACCCTGCTCCAACTGTCGGGAATCGTGTCGATGGTGTGGTCGTAGAGCGCGCCCGGTTGACGCGAATGGAGCTTTCCGGTGGCCAGTTGCTGGTGGATCTCGAGACCGCACATGAATCCGAGCGCGGCTGGATCGAGGTTGTCGGCGTCAGCCACATCGCCCGGCGGCCCTGCGCTCGTCATCAAGCAGTGGGAGGCGTAGGCGCTTCATAGCGGCGACGGCGCTCAGCGGGCCAATCTCCAGCGATCGCTGGATGGATTGTAGACCACGCCGATCTGCGATAACTGCGAGAGCGCTCGCTCGGTCTCTTCCTGACTGAACTTCTGTTCGGCCATCTCGTTGAATATATCAGTCTCTGGAACATCTACATCGATACGCCCTTCGGAGAGTTTCTTCATCACGTCCTTGAGCACCCTGTCGGCGGCGCGGCGCTTTGCTGAGCGACCCGTCAACAGCGCACCCTCGTCGAAATCGTCGCCCATCAACTCGTAGCGCCAGTTACGGTAGATCGCCTTGGCGAGTTCAGCATCAATCCCCTCGGCTTTATCGGACAGCCGGCTGCGGGCGCTCGCCTCAGCGAGGCGGATCAACGCCTCCAGTGCACGCGGTGTGGCCGCCACGGTGCCGTCATCATCCTCACTGATCTTGGCGCGTGCCTCGAGGTAGTAATCGCGCAGCAGCTTCTTCGCCTCGGGCGTGAGCACGGGATGGAACTGCCGTTTGGCGTAGGCGACGTACTTCTGGAACATCGGGATTGTGAGCAGATCAGCGCCTGAGCCGTCCATCTTCATGTGCTGCTCCTTCTCCACCTTTCTCGGGTCGACCACCTGGCCTCTCTCCAGCAGTTGTTCACTGACCCCTACGCTCCGGTTATCGATGATGTGATTTGCGATGGCGAGGTCATCCTCCGCACGCGCGTCGTCGCGCAGCAACCAGATGATGTCGAACCGCGACATCAGTGCTGGAGGCAGGTCGACCTCCTCGAACATCGGGGTGATGTCGAATCCGGCTTGGTGTCTCTGTGTGAAGCGCCCTTCCTTCGGGTTGGAAGCCGCCAGGATGGCGCAGCGTGTGGGCATGGAGGCGTTCAGGCCACCCTTGGAGATGTGGATGCGCTGCTGCTCCATCGCCTCGTGCATCCTGCTGCGGTCATCCTTGTTCATCTTGTCAAGTTCGTCGATGGCCGCCAATCCCAGGTCGGCGAGCACGAGCACTCCCGCCTCAAGGGTGAATCTCCCGTCGCTGAACGAGTCCCTGACCGCAGCGGCGGTCAGTCCTGCCCCAGATACACCACCACCGGACGCGTAGCGTCCGCGAGGTGACACCCTGCCCATGAAGTCGAGCAACTGGCTCTTCGCAACACCGGGGTCGCCCATCAGCAGGATGTGGATGTCACCGCGCAGCCGGTTGCCGTCCCCCTGACGTCTGGCGACGCCGCCGAACAACTGCAGCACCAGCGAGCGTTTCACCATCATCAGCTTGCTGTCATCCGTTGCGAAGATGGACGGTGCGATGCTGTTGGTCAGCAGTTGGAACAGGTCAACCCTCTTGCTGATCTCCTCGATCATCTCGATGTCCTCCTCGGTGATCGGAATCTCGGTGAACGGCGTGTTCTGCATCTCGACCGAGACGAGTGAGTGATAGATGTCGAACATCGGCGTCTTGCTCTGCCTGCGCCTCTGTGTGCGCACGAACGGAATCGTGTTGGCGGTGATGCGCATCCCCGGCAGCACCAGATTGGACAGGTCCGCCTCAGCGAGCACGGTCGCGCGGGCTGGCTGCGCTCCTCCAGTGATGTTCTCGGGCAGCTCTTGGATCTCGATCCACTGATTGTCGACCATCATCAGATTCTCCGCCACCAATTCGAATCTGGTGCCGTCCCTTCCCCCGACATTGCGGTCACAGCCGCCATGCTCTGGATCGCAGAAGATGGGCTCGATCAACTCGAGTTCGTTCAACTGCGGCATAGGGATCAGGACATCACATAATTCGCAACGGAAGTCCGCATGATAGACTCGCGGCTTCAGTTCGGAGACCTTGGTGACCACCACCTCGCTGGCGACCAGACGCTCGATGTCATCCGAACCGATGTCGTGCAGGTGGCGGTGGCAGTCCTGAGGTAATTCGGTCACCCTGAGATTCGGGTCGGCCTCCCAGCCTCCCTCGCGGCAGAGTGTGCGCAGCGACTCTGTTCCCGACCTCAACACCGAGCGCGGATGCTCAATCAGCGCCAGCGCGAAATCAGGGTCCCACGCCTGCAGCGCCGGGAACGGAACAATGAGGCTCGGCTGCTCGGGCCAGGCCGAGGCGACCATTGCCAGATCCGAGGCGAACTGCTCTTGCAGAAAGGTTCGCCAGCGTGCGTGTGAATCCCGAATCGCCAGCATCATCCTCACCGCACAGACATTGACACCGCGGCTCGACGGTTATTCAACTACGCGCGCACACCCCCCTATTTCCTGTGGAGCAGTGCCACGATTCCGGGGCTCATTCACGCTGAACCGCGCTTCCAGTGGAATCGCAGCCCAATTGGGTGCGCCCTCGATTCAGCGGGATGCCTCGGCCTCTCCACCATCATTCCAGAAGCTCATCGACGGCGGCGCGCATGTCCGCCAGCCCCACCGGCTTGAGCAGGATCATGCTCGGCTCCGGCACCCCACCAGCCTCGGTGATCTCCGTCTCATCATGCCCGCTCATCAGCAGGATGGGCGAGGTTGGTTGCAGAGCGCGAAAGAGATGGGCGAACTCGACCCCATTCATCCCCGGCAGCGTCATGTCAGTGGCCAACAGGTCGAACCTCTCCCCGGCATGCAACAGGTTCAGCGCCGCCTCGGCGTCGGCACATGCGCTCACCGTGAACCCCTGCCGAACCAGTATCGTCTCGGACAGCTTGAGCAGCGTCGGTTCGTCCTCCACGAGCAGAACCGAGCCACGCGTCACTGAATCCATCCGCGGCGACCACCTTGAGAATGGCTATCAACGCGTCGCCCCCCCTCATCTCTGACCACCATGGACCATCGTCGCTCGAATGAGAACGTGTTCGTCCGGCTGGACCCTGGAGAAGAGTTGCATGATAGCCTGCAGGAGGTGGCGCGGGTAGAGGGAATCGGAGCGGCGGCGGTGACCAGCGGCATCGGCCGGGTGGAGAACGCGCTCATGGGACATCTGGACGCACAAGGGGCCTATCAGCAGAACATGCTCATCGGGCCTGTCGAACTGCTGTCGATGCAGGGGAACATCGCTTCCCTGAACGGTGAGCCATTCACCCATCTGCATGTGGTCGTCTCAGACGATGAACACGTGGTCCACGGCGGCCACCTGTTCGAGGCGCGCGTCACGGTGACGGCGGAGATCCACCTGCACGTGCTCGGCGGCAGGATCACGGACCGCTTCATGCACCGTTGCGAGATCATCGGCAGCGATTTCGTGGAACTCAAGTTCGACGACTGAATGCGGTTGTGTTGGCATGCATGTGCTGTTCGCTCACGGGTTCGAAAGCAGCCCCGACGGCTCCAAACCGACCTACATGCGCGAGGAGTTGGGATGGGAGGTCACAACCCCTGTGATGTCAGAGTTGGGCTGGAACATCGAGCAGGAGACCGAGGTGCTGCTGCGCCTGATCGACGAACACGACTACGACTTGGTGTCCGGCTCCTCGATGGGTGCCCTGGCGGCCGCCAACGCCTCCGCATTGCGCCCGGATCTCGACCTGCGCCTGCTTCTGTTGGCACCCGCCTTCGGTCTAGCCGAACTCTGGCGGAGTGGTGCCGGCAAGGG
>CATMIM010000110.1 GCA_950068635.1 uncultured Candidatus Poseidoniales archaeon | reverse complement strand
AAGGCGATGTACAGCAGCCAGCCACCTTGGCTGAAGCCCTCGTTCGATCCAGTTTGGGTTTCTGGTTCTGGTTCCGGTTCGGGATCGAGACCGTTGGTATCTGCTGGCTGGTCGTCTTCGGAGTGTCCGTCAAGGTTCACGGTGACGGTGCCGTTGATGACGGTGCCATCGGAGAGCAGGTCCTGATAGGCATAGGTTCCAGCCATCTCGGTCGAGTTGAACTCGACAGTGAAGGTCACCTCGCAATCCTCGTCGGTCTTGTTCCCGTCCCCATCGAGAGCGCATTCCGACGAGAGGTTCCCCGAGTCCCAATCATCAGTTCCATTGTAGAGCCCGTCTCCATCGGCATCGTGCACGATTCGATGGGTTATGTTCGTCCTGTTGTCGACGTTGTAGAAGAAAACGGAGTCGTTCACGATCAGGTTCGCGCTCCCCGGTGTGTGTTCGTTCGGTTTCACGATAACGGTGAAGGTACCCGCGTCATGTGCGGCGGCAGGAGTGATGAGCAGGCTTGCGAACGCCAGCAACAGCAGAGGGAACCAAGTGACTGAAAGCCTGCTGCGCATCGTATCCGTGGCGCGCTGCACCCATAAATAAAAGGTGAGCGAAGGGTCGCCGCAATCATGGACAACAGGATGGTCGCGGGGGCCATCCTGCTGGTGGTGTTCCTCTTGACGAGCAGCATCTACGCGGTGCTGTCGTTCACTGGCGGCACCGACGAGAATCAGCGAGACTGGGTGATGGTAGACCCGCTCATGCAGGACGAGGAGCACGACCATCGCAACGCCACCGAGCACGAGTTCTCCACCCCTAACATCGAGTTCACTGACTTCAACGAACTGACCGAGCCCGGAAACGCAGAGATCCAGGTGGCCGACTCCCCTGACGGCAACACCTACGCCTATGTGGCGGGTTGGAAGGAGCTGCACATCATCGATGTCACCGACCCGACGAACACGAGCGTCGTCGGCGTCTACTACGACCCGAACACGCAGGTGCTCGACGTGAAGTACCTCGAATACAACGGGCGAGAGTACGTCATCATCCAGAACCAGATAGTGGACGCGGGGGCGGCCGACCCGAACGTGGGAGCATGGGAGGATCCCGCACAGGTGAGCGTGACTTTGGTGGATGTGACTGACAAGACGGACCCTGGCTACGTCGATTCATGGTATGACACCGACCACCCGTCAGGCCCGCACAACCTCTACACCCACATGGTGGACGGCGAGTGGTACATCTTCGTCGCCAATCCGGACTACGACCAGTGCGACGTCGGAACCGGTGAGGCGTGTGGTGGCATCACCATCGCGCACCTCAATTTCGCCGGCTATGGGGACCTGCCACGCATCGTCAAGGTGGGCGAGGCGGAGGTGTCGTGGGAGACTACCCGTGGCGGTTGGATCTACATCCATGACATGACCGTGCAGACCTGGCCCGGGACCGATTCCAACGACCCTCGATACGAGCACACGTACATCTACGGCGCATACTGGGAGGCCGGCCTGCGCATCTTCGACATCACAGATGTTCCCCATCCCTCTGACATGGTCCGCTACCTGATGTACGCCGGTCCGTGCTACACCCACAACCCTGTCCCGTGCATCTGGCGCGCACCCGAGGTCGGCATGTGGATGGACTTCGCCGACCTCGACGCGGATGGCGAGCCGGACAGCAGCACGACGGGCAACGTGAACGGTGGGCGCGCCTCGTACATCCATTATGTCGAGCCGTTCGACAAGATGGTCGATACCAGCCATCTTGGATTCGCGCCTGGCAAGCGCCATCTGACCTTCCTGGCGACCGAGGTGCTGGAGACGACGGTCGGCACGGGCATCGTCTACCTGATGGACACCACCGCCTATGAGGAGGTGAACGGGCAGGTTCGCTTCATCCCTGAACTGATAGCGATGTGGGAGAATCCGTTCGCCGAGGACCACTTCATCCCCGGAGGTGAGGAATGGCTGATCTTCAGCCCGCACAACGCGGACACGCACATCTTCACCACCGGTCTGCCGGGCATGCCTGACCAGAGTCATGGAGGTTCGTGGGACGGTCGCATCTACCTCGGCTCGTATCACACCGGACTGTGGGTGATCGACGTCGAGACGCTGATGGTCGGGGGACCCGATGCGAACCTGACCGACCTCGGCATGGATGCGACGGTTGGATACTACCTGCCGCACGGCGCTGACGGCGAGGCGCTCGAGAGCGCGTACTATGACTTCGGCTGGACCCCGTTCATCTGGGCGGCAGAATATCACAAGGGATACACCTACCTCTCGTGCATCACCACTGGACTGTACATCGTGCAGCTGGACATCGACAAGCCCTACACAGGCGTCGCCTGATGCCCCAGAGTGCGCTTGGCCCCGGAGGGGAAACCACTTGAAGGCCCGTGGGCACACGCCCGCCCGCAGGGAGCCTCGTAGAGGCTCAGTGAGGTGGCACGTATGCGAGCGCGAAGGGCTGGATTGGACATCTCAGGAGTGGTCAACAACCTCGCCGCGATCCTCGGTGGAGTCCTGCTTCTGGTGGCGGTCGTCTCGGTGGCCGCGTGGCTGGCGCTCGGTGGAGTGGGCCAGGTGGCCGAGGGCGAAAGTATGCCTGACTGGGTGGACCCGATCACTGAGATCGAGGACGAGAATCACAGTCACAACAATCTGTCAGCCCACGTTCTGTTCACTGAGAACATGCGATTGATCGACTATCACAACCTGAACTGCGATGGCTCGCTCAAGCCTCCGGCGGAACTGGACAACACGGCAGGCCGGGAGTGCTATCCTGAGTTCAAGAACGTCGGGCCGACACCGGGTGACAACTCGGAGATCGTGCTCGAGGGAGACTTCCCGCACTGCATCGTAGGCTGCTATGCCTACGTCGCCGCCTACAACCAGTTCCACATCCTCGACATCCGTGAACCGAACAACATCCAGATGCTGTCGACCTACTACGCCGAGGTCGCTCGAATCATCGACATCAAGGTGACCGATGACAACAACTGGGTGCTCATCAACCACGAGTTGACGAACAGCGAGCTGGACCCGATTCCCAACGACGACGACGCCAACAGCGGCATGAACCGGCTCGACCTCATCGACGTCTCCGACAAGCGCCACCCGATCAAGCGGGCCGAGTGGAACAACCCACCTGCCGGGTTCCACAACCAGGACATCCACGTCTACTGTGACTGGGACAATGCTCCGCCCATGAGCGGTAATGAGTGCGAGGTATTCCTCTTCGGCGCTGACCCCTACCCTGAGATTGTTGGAGGTGGCTCCTACAAGGGGACGCAGATTTTCTACGCTCCCGATGGCCTCGAATCATTCCTCGTCGGGGAGAACGAATCCAAGGAGATCGAGCGCTGGGGTGGTTACTCACCCGAGCCGGCGACCACCTGCGGTGGCACCATCTTCAACCACGACAACATCATCCTCGTGCATCCGATAACTCAGCAGGTCCTGCTGTTCGCAGCCTACTGGGACGGTGGGCTGCGCATCGTCGATGTGTCAAACCCGCCCGCCGCACCTGACCCCTACGGGGTCAACTGGCCGCAGGACAACGAGATCGGGCGCTGGATGGGCTGTTCGAGCGATTCCAGCGGCTGGTACGGTCCCGATGGTGGAGGGCATGCGAACATGACCGCTGAAAAGTGGACATCTCCGGCGGATGGCAACGGCAACATCCACTATGTCATTCCCTACGACCGGCTGGTGTGCAACGGGATCAGCGACTGGGACCTTCCGTCGACCTGGCCTGCGACCTGTGGCAGCGGTCCTGATGACGAGGCGTTCGGCATCAATTGGCGGCACTACACATTCATCGCGCCGGAATACGGTAGCAACGGCAACCACACTGGCTGGGTGCGCACGATCGACACCACCGACCCGACCAAACCGTTCCTCGTCAGCGAGTGGAGACTGCCAGGAGAGGGAACGCTCGCCAACGGCAGCAAACACCCTCAGCATTACATCCCGGGCGGCTACATCTACAGCCCGCACAATGGTGACACCGGCACTGGTGGTTACAACTACTGGGCGCACTACCACGGAGGAGCCTGGATGACCGACCATGGAAGGATATGGGAGGAGCTCGTCTGGAAGGATGGGGTGCCCAACCCGGATGAAGGCTGGCAGGCGATCGAGGAGTTGGCGCCGACGCACACCATGGGCTACTACCTCCCTCATGGGCCACCTTGGATGGAGAACGCCAGCGAGGACCTCGAGTACGACATGGCGGACTGCTGGGCATCGTGCATGATCCCGTTCGACTGGGGGTTGGCGTTCGATCCGCGTGGCTACATCTACATCAGCGAGATGGTGAGCGGAATCTACGTCGTTCAGGCGGATGAGGACCTCGACCAGCGCTGGGCCTACCCGCCGCGTGATCACTCCACCCCCGAATCCGAGTGATTGCGCTCAGATTAGCCCCCTGCAGTGACAGAATGAGACTTCGTTTCCATGGCGCACGTAGTGCGCCGGCCGGGAACAGACTCATAACCGGTCGGTCAGGAATTGGTTCGATGGACTGGAAGTTGGTCGGGTTGTCCGCGTTGTTCGTGGCGATGGTCATCGCCTCTGGAATGGTGGGCTACTACGCGGTTCCGCACTCGCAACCGGATGACGGCGATGATTCCACAGACGGCGGTGAAGACGGGGGTCAGGACAATGGCATGATCGGCCTGGCTCCGGTCATCGCGCTCACGGATTCGACTCACCCCTATTCTCTCGACAGTTCCTCTCTGACCATCGAAGGAGCGATCGCCGACGAGGACCCGATCAACGTCAGCATCACGCTGCGACTCATATCGCCCGTGAGCATGACCCAGCTCGGACTCTACAGCGTCGGTGTCGCCGAGGATGGAACCTGGTCGGTGCTGCTGCCTCTGAGAGACCCCGGCTCGTGGCTGCTGACCGTCGAAGCGACCGATGACGACGACAACACGGCCGAGACGACCGTGACCGTCAGCATCCTGCCGCCGGCTGAGGAGGTGGTCAGGGTGCTCATCGGATTCACCGAGCCCGCCGAGAACAGCACCGCCGCCTGGCTGGCGGGCAACCTGACGCACATGTTCACGCACACCTGCTCGATCAGTTACTGGCCGAGCGGGCAGGGTGAGGTGGAAGGTGCCATCAACGAGGTGGGCGATTTCAGCATCCCGGTCGATGTGAACACGACCGCGTACCACGGCGAGGTGAGGGCCACCTGTGGTCTGTTCAACATCCAGTCGACCTCGTTCGGCTACGTCATTCCCTACGAGCAGCCGGCACCGGAGTTCCCCGACGCCGACGGTGACGGTATCGTGGACGAGCGGGACGACTGCCCCGACACTCCC
>CATMIM010000109.1 GCA_950068635.1 uncultured Candidatus Poseidoniales archaeon | reverse complement strand
CTGCCAGCAACTCGAGGTCGGTCGAGTTCGATGTCTCGGCGATGACTATCGTCGTGTTGACCGGAGCAAATCCGAGACGGGTCGCCTCGATGGTGTAGTTTGCGAGAACAGGTACGAACAATTGCCACGTTCCGAGTTCGCTGCTGGTCAAGTTGACCACCTCTGGCAGACCACCTCCGCTGACGCTGATGTTGGCACCTTCGACGCCTTCACCCTCATCGTATTCACCGTCGTCGTCGAGATCCCAGAACAAGTTGCCGCCAAGGGTGACCCAGTGCTCCAAGATCATCGAGGTGTTGTCCGGTGTCTGCTCTCCGTCGCTCAGTTCATCCAAGGTCTGTGAGTCGAGCACCCAACGTTCCTGGCCGAACGTCGTGTTCAGCGACAGCGACCATGTTCCTGGCCAGATGTAGGCGTCGAGCACGCCATCCGAGTTGGTCGCTGGCAGCGTGATGTTACCCAGGCCATCCTCGCTGTGGGCGATCAACTCGAACCCGGTCATGTTCTCCCCGCTGCCCTCCTCGTAGAATGATATCAGCAGATGCGCAGACTCTTTCGTGCGCCAGGATATTCCATCGAGGCTGGCGTTGCCGTCGATGGTCAGCAATCCGCGGAACTCCTCATGTGTCACGCCGACGTTGAATCGATCAACAGTGACTATCCACTCGCCCTCGGGAAGATAGTCGAGCAGGGTGCCGTTCTCGTCTGTGAAGCGATCGAACTGCGTATCGCCGTCCACAGATTCAAAGTTCACCTGTCGCGCCGCCACCGCCCCGCTGGAGAAGTTGGTCAGTTCGGCGTTCACTCGCCACATTGGCAGGAAGGGCATCTCAACGGCCTCGCTCACGTTGTTCACGCCAAGCGCCAGCACGATGCTTTCTGCCATGGCCAACTGGGTGTCGTAGGCGCTGCCGTTGGTCACATTCTGATGCTCTACCGCGAGCGTGTAGATACCTGGTTCCACGTCCACGGTGATACGGCCGTCGGTGAATTCGGCTGCGGTGACGTTCAGGCCGATCCCCAGACCTCCCGAGGAGATCGGTACGAACGCCAGGTCGATGTCGATGAGCGTACCGTTGCTGACGTTCGCATCACCCTCGTGGTCGATGAAGGCGGTGATGTCGACGGTGATGTTGTCCGGTTGCGCCATCAGCACTATGTCCAGAAGGTTCTCGCTGTTGTTGAGCGAGACGTTGATGTCCAACGGTTCGAGATTGAACCAATCATCATCTATGCTCAGCGTCCAGACACCCTCCAGCAGTTTGTTGTTGAAGCGACCATCCGAGCCCATCTCCAGGAACCAGTGCACATCACGGGCGTGGTCGTAGGCGTGAATCTCCACCGGTTGGTAGAAGGGGAAGGTGCTGCTGTATAACGTCAGGTTGCGATTGACGAACATCGTGCCAGAGATGGGCAGACCATTCTCGAGGAAGAGCACGATTGGATCCATCCCCTCAAGCACCTCGAACTGGGTTCCGTTGGAAAGTTGGCTGGCAATCGAACGGGCGGTCATGTTGACGATCGCATGTTCGGGAAGAAGCAACGAGAAGTTGCCATCCATGTCTGTCGTCACCGACGTCTCGATGCCGCCCCACTGGAATTCGACCACGAGGTTGTGCGCCGGGTCGGTCGGATCATCCTCCTTCTGGGTGTACACCAGAATCGTGCCGTTCACCTCGACGCTGCGGGTGAGCGTCCATTCCAGACCACTCATGTCCTCGATGACCTCGAACTCCTCCCAGAGCATCAGGCCATCTTCACCCGTGCTGTTGACCACCCATGGACCCAAGGGCAACTCCATGTGGTAGGAACTCGTGTTGTTGTCATAACGTGCCTGCAGGTACTCATCATCGAGCAACAACTCGCTGTGGAACCACACATCGGCGTCACTCACTGGCTCGATCGTTCCTCCGCCCAAGTCAGTCCAGACGGTGAACTCGACATCATAGTGCACCGGAACCGGGTTGTTGGCGCTGATGAGTGAGTACTCCTGCACATCGATGATGGTGGAAATGCGCGCGACTCCGTTGCATATGCCGTATCCAGTACCGTTCCACGGAACGCACTCGTTGAATCCATCACCATCGTAGTCCATGCTCAACGAGTAGTTTCCGTCAGGAAGGGGACCGAACCCGAACGAGCCGTTCTCATCGGTGGTAATGATGCAAGGAGCGAAGAAAGTGTCCTCGCATGGTTCGATGGCGGGACTGTCCGGCAGGCTGTCGTCGAGGATCTCCAGTGGGGCATCGCTAATCACTGAGCTGTTCATCCACTTGAGGTCTCCACTGATGTATGACCCGGGCATCAGCAGTTCGACATCAGCGGTCGGCTCTGTTTCGACTTCGAGAGCCGTCGATAGTCGGGTGCGCTTGCCGTTGCCGAGGATGACCTCGACTCGATAGGTGCCGGGCAGAGCATCGACGAGGTGGAACGAGCCAGGCTCCACCATTTCCCCGCTGAAGATGCCGACTCCGCTGAACAGTCCCGTACCGTTGATCACTCCGTACGTCTCAAGTTGACCGTCGCTCGTGTTGGTGATGAAGATCCCTGCACCGACGAACGTCTCCCTGTACATCTGTGCAGTAAAGTCAAGAGTGCCATTGGCGGTGACCCTGCCACTGCCGTCCAACTGATTGATGAACACGTACTCCGCCGGGTTGCTGCCGGGGATCAGACATATCTCATCGTCCTCCGGAACGGTCTCGTTCACGCAGTTGGAGATGTTCGCTGGCGGGTTGTCAAGCGTGCCTTCGAAGGTGCCCGCACCCTTGAACTGACCACTACCGGTGAAGGAGTGGTTGTGCAGTATCTGGCGAGTGAAATTGCCCGTGAAGTCGGAGACCAGCACAGAACCCTCAGACTGCATCAGCCCATCACCGGTGAAGGTGACCTCTCCGGTGCCGCGGAAGGTTCGCGGGTGCTCGGCAACGGACTCAACCGTTCCGTTGGTGGTCCAGATGTGCGGGAGTTCCTGATCAGTCCAGATCTCTGTCAAGATGAGTTCGTGGGAGATGAGTGGCACATCGTCGAACGAGAAGTGACCATCCCAGGCGACGCTGCCCGAGGCGCTCGATGCCTCGATGAGGAGTGTCTGCTCGAGAACGAGCTCACCGTTCGAATCGGCTTGCTCTCCGGTGACATTCAACTCCATCTCACCGATCCACTTCCCTCCTGAGACATTCGCCAGCAGCGCGGTGACCGGATTGATGGTCCGCGCATCTTCCGGCTGGTCTCCGAGCACGTCCGTGAGCCAGGTCTGCCAGGTCTGGAAGTTGTTCTGCGCCTGCGTGATCTTGTCGATAGACGACTGACGCGCCTCGGCCTCCACCCCACTGAATCCAGTGAACGCAGTGGCGCGAATGTGGCCTGCAGGGACCCTGAACTCGAAGTGTCCGTCGCCATCTGCATCCACGGTGCCGATCGGAATCCAGTATTCACGCGGGTCGTCGTCGCTGGAACCTTCACCGCTGTAGGCATCGCGTTCGATGAGGATGCGCGCATTGGGCACGGTGGAGATGTCCCCGAGTTGGACTTCGCCTGACAGAGTCGCTCCAGAATAGTACTTCAGGATCTTGACCGCGGTGTTCGCATCATACCATTGCTTTGTTCCGTCGTCGTTGTCCTCGTCGTACCAGTTGGCGATGACGAAGTGGTTCATCATCGCCGCCGGAAGCGGGAAAGCGTACTGCAGCGACGAATTCGTAGTGCCGCGCATATCGAAGTGCTGCCCCGGCTGAGCTGGGTCTGTGTTGAGCGCGTCATCGAGACCAAGCTGAGGCGAGCCGTAGCCGATGTAGGTGCGAGCGACCATCGTGTCGAAGAACTCCGCCTCATGATCCACCCTGATATCCAAGAGTTGGATAATCTGTAGATCGTTCTGTGACTGGCTGCGCACGATGTCATCCTTGTACTCCGCTTCGTACTGCTCGGCCGACATGTCAACCGGATAACCCGACGAGCCCCGCTGGGTGATGTAGGACGTCTGGAAGTAGGTGTCCGGGTCGAGCCCAGAGAGAGTGGTGGGGGCGTAGAAGATGCCCGTTGGGTTGCCTCCGCTGGAGGAGTAGGCGCCCGCAATGGGGTAGAGGCGGTTGTCGACGGCGAAGTAGCGAATCTCGTGGTTGCGATCGATCATGTCTCCCGGCTTGCCGCTGGAATCAGCGACGGTGTAGGTGATGTAATTGGAAACCTCATGGTTGAGCGTGACCAACTCATCGAGTGTGAGTGCGGTCGACAGGAAGGTGCGTCCCAAGGCGAGGCGTGCGTTCTGCCGGTGCAGCGAGGTCGTGGCGTCGGCGAAGTCCTCGACGAGGTCCTTGGTGTACCAGTAGTCACCGATGATGTAGTGCGTTATGTCCTCAGTCACCTCGTCGTTGCGGTGTTTCGTGGAGTTGAGCGATGCCATCGCATCGGAGAGGGCTGTGTGTTCTGTGCCATCCCATTCCCGACTGTCGTAGACTCGGTAGGATTTCGTGACAACGGGCATGCCGATGTCGTTGAGGTGATACCCCTCTGCGAGGGCGACACTGCCTGCTGTATGGGTGACGGTGAACGAGTGGCCGACGATGATCGGAGCCTCATCCGCCCCCAGAGTCGTCAGCAGCACGAACTCGTCGAATTGGGTTTCTGACAGCGCGCGATGCAGCGCGTTGTAGAACCCGGGGGTGAACCCGCCGTCGCCGCTGTAGCGCAGGTCGCCCTCGGCGAGCGTCAGGATCCACAGTGCGAGCAGGTCCTCCTCGGACTGGGCGAGCAGCATGTTCCCTGAGTTCGGGATGCCGCTCTGGAAGTTGTCCGCCACGGTCGGGTGCTTGCCCTGGGCGAGCGCTTGGAATCCATAGTCCCACCAAGAGACGAACGCCGGACGTTTCCCGAACGGTAATTCCTGGTCCTGCTCTTCGAGCCACTGGTAGCCGTCGTTCCAATAGCGTCCGTTGAAACCTGAACCGAAAGACCCCATGTACCAACAACTGGTCGACTTGCTGGAGCCGCGACAACCGCTTGACGGGTTGTACGCGGTGTCGTCGAACACGGAGAATCCGAAGATCGGGTCAGCGGTGCGCAGCAGACGCGGTGTGATGTTGTAGAGGGACGAATCGATATCCTTGGCTGCAGAGTTGCCCTGCGGGATGCCAGCATCCAGACCGTAGGTGACGTGCTGGCTGGCGAGCAGCATGAACACGAGCAGGATGGCCCCCACAGCAGGGTGTTTCTTCAGCGCCTTGGTGCCCGAAGTGAATCTCGCCTTCGGGGTGCCGATGCCGAACCTACGCCACGATTTAGCGATCTTGCCGCCTCCGGACAGGCCCCACAGGAGGGTGATCGACCACGCGCCCA
>CATMIM010000108.1 GCA_950068635.1 uncultured Candidatus Poseidoniales archaeon | reverse complement strand
CAGTTCCCGTTCAGTGCCGCACAACCGTCTTAAGTCAGGCGTAGTCGTCTGCGCGCTGGACCTATGGTCCAGGTGAATACTGTGCGACTCAACCGAGCAGAAGTCGAAGCGTATCTCCGTTCCCGCCGCTTCAAGCGCGGAGCCACGATGGCGGCCTTCTACTCAGTGCTCTTCCTGCTGGTGGCCACGCTTCTCGGTGCCTACGTCAACCCGGGCCAGGTGCAGCTCTCGGCCTATGACGACGACTGGGATGACCTGTCCGCCTTCCGCGAGGATCTGCGCTCGATGGGGATCGAGACCCGCAGCCTGGTCAGCAGTCCGTTGCTGCTCAACGAGGTCGAGAATCCTGAGAACACCGTGTTCATCATCGCAGGGGTCGAGAAGGACACCATCAGCCTGCCTCGCTTCACCGGAGATGCGAACATCATCCAGTTCACCGAATCGGACGGCTACACCTCTTCGGAGGTGGAGGCGGTCGCCGCCTTCGTCGCCAAGGGCGGGACGATCATCGTGATGGACGACTTCGGCTATTCGGGCGGAGTCGCCAATGCGTTCGGCATCGAATACAGCGGACACAAGCTCTACGACGCTGGCGCGTGGTCGGAAACGCTCGACTACAACTACATCTGGATCAACATGACTGACGGCTACATGTACGACCCAGTGCACAATCGGACGCAATGGCCGTTGCATCCGTGCGGTTCTGACATGGACCAGGATGGCTACATCGACCGGCTGGACCCCGACCCCGCCAACCCGGCGATTCCCGGGCTGATGGCAATCACACCTGAGGATGCTGGCCTGTGCGCCCACCGCATCACAGGTGACCCGAACAACCCCTACGACCTCTCGCCGAGCTTCAACCTCCTGCTCAACTCCCCGTCCGCGTTCGACCCCGATGCCGCCGAGGATTACGAGAAGAACCGCTACGGCCTCGGGATGTCCTCCACAGATTCCTATCTCGACATCAATGACGACGGAGATCTGACCGTCGGACCTGCTGGCAGCGGGTTCGAGGGCGATCTGCAGGGTCCGTTCGCGGTCTACATCAAGTACTGCTTGTCGTCGCAGTGCGACGATTCGCGCACCGGCAGGGCGCATTTCGTGGCCGACGGCAGCCTGCTGATGAACACCGTTTACGATTACGGCCAGAAGTATGGTGACCAGCAGACCGACGTCCCCGAGAATGACAACCGGATGTGGGTGCTCGACGCCATCGCCGAGGCGCTGCTCACCGAAAATGACTCGCTGATGCCGGGGGAGAACGCGCAGGTCATCTTCGATGAGAGCCGGCACCAGCAGTCGTCGATGGCGGGCGAGGCGTACAACCTGCTGTACTACGTGCTCGTCTACTTCACCAGCGACTGGATGGCCATGCTCATCCTGTTCCTGTCGCTGTTCGTCGTCTTCGAGGCGGTGATCATCCGCAAGACCGACCCTGAATCGTGGCGCCACGTGTTCAGCATCATCTACTACGGATTCGGTGACGCTCGCAGATATGGATATTACAGCCGGGCGAACAAGATCAAGCAGGTGCTGCTCTCGAGGGTGCGCAACCTGAACACCCTCACGCGGGAGGAGTTCGATGCCCTGCCGGCGCGTGAACTGCAGGGGATGATCAACGATCCTGTGTTGGTGAAATTCGTGTTCGAGGACCGCAACTATTCGCTGGAGCAGCTGGTGGCTGTGGTCAAACGCATCAAGATGTGGGGCAGGAAATAACGGGGTGAGCAGGCATGTGGACGCGCAAGGCAGCACTGATGATGACCTCGGGAATCTCACTCGTGCTCGTCGGCATGATGATGTCCAACTTCCAGTTGATGGTCATCGGCATCGCCTTCATCTCTTTCCTGGCGATCAACAGCTGGGTCACCGGCCACGGTGAGCTCGACATCGTGCGCACGCTGTCCGCGGACAACCTGTACAAGGGCGATGACCTCTACGTCGAACTGGCGATCACGAACAGTGCCCGTCGGCGGACGCAGTTGCTCGAGGTGTTCGACAACGTCCCGCATGAGATGAAGCTCCGCTCGGGACTGAACTACATGCGCATCAACCTCGGGCCAGGCCAGACGACGCGGATCCGCTACGTGCTGCGCTGTCCGCTGCGGGGACACTTCTCGCTCGGGCCGATATCGCTGCGCTATCGCAACACCTTCAACCTCTATTCCACGGAGATGTTCGTCGACCACCGCTCGGACCTGATCGTCTTCCCCCAGGTGAGGGATGTCGAGGAGGCGATGGTCCGCAGCCGCACTCCCAAGATGTACACCGGCGCTATGACCCTGCGCACACCCGGGCCGGGAACCGAGTTCTACTCGCTGCGGCAGTACGTCCCCGGTGACCCGTTCAAGAGCATCAACTGGAAGGCATACGCTCGCACTGGAGAGTTGATGGTCAACGAGAAGTGTCGCGATGCGGTCACCGATGTGTTCATCCTGCTGGACAGCAGGGATGTGTCGCGTATCGGCACCGTGCTCAAGAATCCGCTTGAGATGGGTACCGTGGCCGCTGCTTCTCTGGCCTCCTACTTCATCCAGAGGCGAGACTCGGTGGCGCTCGCAGTCTACGATGACAGGCTGTCATTCCTGCCAGCCGACGGTGGTGACAAACAGTACTTCAAGATCCTCAGTTCGTTGGCCGGCGTCGCACCCAAGGGCAACATGCCGTTGCAGGCTGTGACCAACGCGCTGAGTCCGCGCTTCAGCCGCGGCAGCCCGGTTTTCATCATCAGTTCGCTCGAGGGTGACGGCACGGTTCCGCACGCAGTACGGGACCTCGCCGGGCGCAATCACGAGGTGATCGTGCTATCGCCTTCGAGTACCGACTACGAGCGACTCGTCAGCCGAGTCCCGAGGATGTCCTACGAGGTGATGAAGCTCGAGCGGCAGAATCGGCTGACCGCGTTGGCGGGATTCGGGGCCAGGGTGATCGACTGGATGCCGGATGTCGAACTGTCCCAAGCGTTACTACAGGTGAAACTGTCCTGAGGAGATGAACTGATGGCGGAGGATGTGGCACCCCAGGAGGACCTCACCGACGAGGGCGGCGTGCGCACGCTGCACCTGAAGGTGCTGCGCAAACAGTGGCAGGTGGTCGCCGTCCAGGTGATCGCCACGCTCGCACTGCTCTGGCTCTACCTGCAGATGGGGGATACGTTCGGCTCCTGCTCACCTCAGCACGTCGACGATTCCGGCAACTCGCTCTGGTGCCCCGCGCTGGACCACACACTCACGCTGCAGGGCTTCGAGAACATGATGCGCGGCGAATCGGGTGATCCTGACTGGCAGTTGCCGTTCCCCGACTTCCTCACCGGTGTCGGCAACGAGGGACCTGGGCGCTACTACGTCCCGCTTCTGCTGTGCGGGATGGTCGCCGGCGGATGGGTGTTCCTCAACTTCCAGACCCCGCAGCGCCGCCGTCAGGTCTACCTCGGTGTGCTCGTGGGACTGATCCTCTTCCTTGCTGGCCGCATGCTGCTCGGCTGGTTCTGGGGGATGCTCTACCACTGGGACCTCTACTGGCCGTTCTCCGTTGATCCCGCTCGCAACCATGCGGTGACGCTCGTGTATCCGTTGACGGTCTATTCCCAGGTGTTCCTGCTCGCCATCTACTTCGTACCGGTGTGGACCGGTTTGATGGGCATCTGGGGTCTGTCGCGTCGGATGATCGGCTGGTCATTGGGGACGGTGCTCGTCTATCTGGGGCTCTACGCGCTGCTGTCATTCGAGAGCGTCATGGTCTACTTCGACATCGGGCTGGCACCGCTCGCATCGCAGGTCGGGACCGCCACCGCGCTGGGCGGTCTCGTTTCCCCGGAGATCTGGCCGTTGCTGCTGATGGCGTTGCTGATGCTCATCTATTCGGAATCCGGATTCGCCAGCATCCGTCATCTCGAGTACGCCTTCCGGCTGCCTGAGTCGTGCAAGAAGGACCCCGAGTACGTCAACCAGTTCGACAACATGCTCAACGGCCACTTGGTGCACACGGTCGGCATCTTCTTCGCCGTCGCTCTGTGCACGATGCTGGCGCTGAAGTTCGACGACCTGCTGCTCGACCTGGTGAGTCTGTTCGGGGTCTCACAATGGAGCGGGCAGGTGCAGGAGTCGCTCGAACTGCGCCTGACTTATGGGAAGGTGATCTCCGGGATGCTGTTCCTCATCTTCGTCGCCGGGCTGCGCTTTGTCGTGCCTTGGCAGCGAATCACCGGGTTCTTCGAGACATACATCCCGAAACTCGCCCTGGGTCGCGATTGAGTCTCTTCTCAAGCCTTCAGTCTGTTCCAAGTCCTGTGCAGGATGTTCTGCAGCAGCCGAGCCGCTACGATCGCGGCGATTGGCAGGCCGCAGTAGACCAGCGGGAGTTGGATGGCGCGGTTCAGACCTTCGAGTTGGACGAGCGCGTCCGGTATCAGCAGAATGGCGAGGACCAGCAAGCCGATGGTGAACAGCCGCTCTACCCAGATGGGATAGCCCTGCGTTGGCGATGTGTCCACTCCGGGAAGCGGACTTTCGCCACCGGCGACATCGTCGGTCATGTGTCTACCTCTCAGATGTCGAGTTCAGAGAGTTCGTCCTCAAGGGAGGTGAGTGAGTCGCGTGCTCCGGGTTCGGCAGGCGGTGGAACTCCATCGATGGTGTCCGCCCGCTCGGCGGCAGCAGCATCGAGGTTGGCGAGTTCCAGCTCGAGTCTGCTGATGTCGTCGAGTTCCCCCGGGTCACCCAGGACTTCAGCGGGTGCGAGGCCCGCTGTCACCCGGCTGGTGAGGTCGATGCCATCCCTGTCGGCGGGTTCGGCGATCGGCTCCCATGTCTGGCTCGTGTCGCTCGCATCCACCTGCGTGGGCGTCGCTTCGACAGACTCATCGTCATCCGCCTCGACAGGATTCATCTGGGCGATGGCCGCCTTGTTGATCTCCGGGCGCTCCACCGCGGTGAGCACATGTTTCTCGAATGGAAGCATACCACTGCTCTGGAAGGTCCACAGTGAGCCGACAGGCGTCTCACCGGTCAGGCCGCTGGTGTCCAGCCTCTGCATCAGCTGCTCAAGCACCTCGACCGTGTCGTCGAGGCTGGCTGCTTCACCCCTGTCCCGCTGGTCGGCCTCGAGGTAGATGGCGTCGAGAGTCTGGCGCAGCAGCCGGCGGACCTCGCGTGATATCTGGGGCAGCGCCTCTGGCATGTGCGACACCGCCTCGAGGGGAGCGATCTCCTCTGTGGGCAGTCCGAGGTCGAGCATCTTGCGCAGCACTTCGCGCAGTTGCATCAGCATGGTGACCGACTCCTCGTACTCGTCGAGCAGGTTCTCGAGATCGAGCACGACGTGGGCGACAGTCTCCCCGAGCCGGTTCTCCA
>CATMIM010000107.1 GCA_950068635.1 uncultured Candidatus Poseidoniales archaeon | reverse complement strand
ACCAGCGCGATTAGGATGAGCACACCGGCGGCTATCCCCCCAATCACCCACAAGTCCATGCCCTCTGCGCCGCTGCTGCCAGCAGCGCGGACGTGGAACTGTTCTGACTCACTGAGCAGGTTGCCATCGGAGTCGTAGATCGCGAAGATGACACCGTTGAGCGGCTGCGGGAACGGATCGACAGGCACGCGGCAGAGGTCCTGCATATTCGGTTGCCAGGTGATGCCGCAGTCATGGGTGAAGTTGCCTTGCTGACTGCCGTTGATGACGATGAACACCTCGAGCGACAACTCGCCGGCCTCAGTACCCACGTTGGTCACCTGCAACAGGATGTCGAATCTGGACATTGCCTCGGGCTGTCCGGTCGAGAGATCGACGCGGTCGATGCGGAACTCCGCCTGCTTGAACACCAGGTCGTACTGCCCGCCCTCGAGCGCGACGCCGAACGTCCCGCCGGTCACCGGGTTCACATTGTTGCCCGCAGAATCCTCGCCGGTCACCCAGAAACGGATGTCCACGCCGCCAAGTTCCTTGGGCAGGGTGTGTCCCTCCCACAGGTCCATGCATTGAACGTTCACCTTGTTCGAGGTGATATCGATGGAGGCGGTGCGGGTCTGCCACGGTTCGGGGAAGGTCGTGCGGTAAGACGACCAGTTGAAGTTGTCCTGGAAGTACATCCAGTTGATGGACATCGAGTCGCTGTTGAGCTTCTGTAGTTCGTCCACGGTGAATTCGATGTTCACGCAACCGATCGACGACGATGGCAGCAGATCCTCAATCAGATCGCCGGTGATGCCCGAGCGCATCTTCCAAGAACCCCAGATGACCGACGGTGCGTCGTCGTCGACCTTGGCGTAGAAGGTGCGGTCCACCTCGGGAGAGAAGTCCGTGGCACCCTCCGGGAGATCATCAATGGAGAACACGTAGCGGTACTCGTTGGTGGCCAGAGCGGCCGGGATGAGCAACTCGAACGTTCCGTTCTCGAACTGGTATTCTTCGGTCTGCGGGCTGGAGGCCACATAACCGAGGCTCGACTCTCCACCGGGGTAGATCGGTGTGCGCGTGACCATCAGAGTCATTGGAATCTGCGGCTTGACATCGATGCCCGCCTCCAGCGCGTCCTTGAAGCGATAGGAGCCTTTGAGCAGCAGCAGGTCTCCAGGCCTGGTGTAGCCACCGTCCTGGGCGCCAATCGGGGACGTGATGAATCCAGAGGTGTCCTCGAGCGAGAATGAGGCCAAGTCGAACTTCATCCCGCTTGAGTAGATCCAACGCTGCTTGTATCGGCTGGCCGACAACTTGCTCTCCTGATTATCAGGGTCAAGGTCCTTCATGTAGACATCCGGCTCGACCACGCCTCCGACCGTCGGCACGCTCCAGTGGAGGCGAATCGGCATGTTGAGTTGGAATTCGGTCTCGAACGGGTCGATGAGCACGGTCCCGTCGGCCTTGGTCAACCGCGTGCCCACACCGTCGTTGGTGACGTTGAGGATGTCCACCCACAGACTGTCGGTCCACGCGGTGCCGTTGCGCGGTGAGAACCAGAGCACCATGTCGTTGGTGACGTACGGGTTCAGGTCGATCTTGATGTAGTCAAGATCTCGCCAGCCGTTGTCGTCCTTGCCATCGACGAGCAGGTGGTAGACGTTGCCCGCGTACATCGACTTGTTGAACTCGGTGAGCGGGTTGTCGTATGCATCCGATACGTGGAGTGAGTAAACTCCTGGAGCACGAGAATCGAGGCCGATGTAGGTGATCAGGTCGTTCATGAACCCGGCTGCGCCACCGTTGATGGCGTTCCCACCGGTATCTGTGCCGACCACGAACAGACTTGTGCGCGGGGCGGTATCTCCCTCTGGAATGTTCAATCCGGTCTGCTGGTCGTCGAGGCAGTCGTTGTGCGGTGGACATATCGGGTTGTCCAGTTCGTAGGTGGTATTGCCGAAGGCGTCGACGGATACCGGCACGAGACTGACGGTGCGGTACTCGCTGGGCTCGGGAATGCGGTTGTCGTTGTCATCGTGCTGCGCCTCGACCCAGTAGTAGAGCAGCAGTGCGGACGGGGCCTGGGGGAAATCGCGGGCGACTACGCGGAACCTCTGGTTCGGGGCCGGGGGAATCCAGGTGTCGTCGGTGAGTTCGCGCCATTCGGCTATCATGTCCCAGACGCTGATGTTCACGAGCACGGGTGCGTACATGTCGATGTTCAGCACGATGCGGATGGCGCAGTCGGAATCGGGATTGTACTGTGCTGGCGGACAGAGTGTGTCGCCGCCGCTGTAGTCGACGATGCGCAGCCGGTAGGTGTCGGTGCCGGCGGCGATTGCAGCGATGGTGGGCTGCCATTCGAAGTCGCCTCCCATGATGCTCGACAGTCTGTCGACCTCGATCCAATGGCTGAAGTTCGACTGGTTCTGCAACTCGAACAAGAGGTTGTAATCCGCTGGGTCGGGCGACACGGCCAGGTTCTCGAAGCGTACCGAACCGTTGAGCGTGATCAACTGACTGCTGGTGGCGTTGGTCAGGTCGGGCTGCAGGGTTCCGCCCTGATTGAAGACATCGAGTCGCTGGATGATCACGTCGTTCTCGACCGCGTTGCCAACTGTCGGGTTGAGCATCAGCGCGGCCGGCAGTCCCTCAGAGCCAGAAGCGGTGATCATCGTGGCGAACACCCTGACCGTGGGTGAATCCTGCCAGTCGCTGTTCACCCGGAAGCGCCAGAGCACCTGCTTCCCGTCCGCCACGTCGGTGGCCGAAGACTGCATCACCATCAGCGACAACATCGTCTCGTCTCCACGCTCCCAGAAGGAATCGTTCGCAGCCGTCCACAGGAACTCAGCGTTGCCCGACTCGGACTCGAACTGCAGGCTGGCATGGGCGATCGTCTCGCCGGTGCTCACCGCCAACGAATGGGTCGTGACCACCTCGTAGACGTCCCCGTTCGCGTAGAGCCCGGACCAACTGCCCGTCGTGTTGAGCGTGTTGTCGTATCCGCTCTCGGTGGTCACCAGGAGATTCTTCAGTTTGACTGCACCGCCCGTGTCACCCTGGATGCTGATGGGCACGGCCACCTCACCTCCGGAAGGAGCACCCAGCGCCACGCCCTGATTCAGTTCACGCGCTAAGTCGTGGGTGGCTCCAAGGACGACCGTCCATTCGTAGAATATCTCCAGGTCGCGCATGGTGATGCTGGAGCCGACTCCGGCAGTACCGTTGTCTAACCTGAAACGGAACTGCACCCACTCGTTGCCGAACTCATCTACTACCGCCGCCGGCACCTGAGGGTCGTCGAGCAGCGCCTGCAGTTCGCCAGAGAACTGACCGAGCGCCCTCCAGTTGTCGGGGGTCATCTCCAATTCGCCATCTGTGAAACCGAGGTGCTGCTCCTGATTGGCGGCGATCAGGGTGATCGAGGCGTTGCCTACGTTACTGTCGGAGAAGGACACCTCGGCGTGGGTCACGTTGGCGTCCTTCGGCAGCAGGAACGGAGCACCCTCGGCCCTGCCGGTGACCGCCATGCTCATCGACATGGTCTCGGCACGCATGTTCACGCCGTCGACGACCTGGCTACGGAAGTAGCTCTGCCGTCCGTAGGCACCGAACGCCGGATGGGTGATCCCCCATTGCAAGTCGTTGTCGCCTGCGACATCTATGGTGAGGCCCTCGGAACTGTGCGCGAACTTCAGTTCCAACCATATGCCGGTCACAGTGCACTGTGCCGCATACATCACCGCCAGCCCCACACCCATCGAGGGGATGGGCACGCCGTCCGCAGTGGTGTTGAATTCATACCACTGATCGCTGGTGGCATGCAGGAATTCGCCTGAATTCTCATTGAAGGGATGGAGCATGATATCGCCGTTGCCACAGTCATCCTCCACTATCGGTTTGGCCGCTACCACCGGCATCGAGAACCGATTCTTGATCTTCGCAGGAGTCCACGTCGAGTCCTTGATCTCCGTCATGTAGATGATCATCCCTCCCAACTGATCCGCAGTCCACGCTCCTGGTATGAACGAGCCCCCCATGGCTTGGATTCCCGCCATGTCTCGCAGTCCGGTTCCAATCTTGGTTCCGAGACTGAATCCGTAGAGAACCGGGGTTGCGATGCGGCTGGAGCCGCTGTTGTAGTTGAAACGGAGGTTGAGCAGCGAATAGACAGAAGCGTCGACGTCCCACAACTCGATCGTGCTTCCCGTCAACCCAGTGAGCACGTTTCCGTGGCCGTCAACGACCAACTGGTTGTTCGACGCGTCGTAGATATCGATGGTGAAGCTGGCGCCAGGGGGGGTCGCCGACTCTATGCTGAGCACTCCGAATCCATCGGGGAAGCCGTTGTTCTGGGAGGCCATGTTCGAGAACGGACCCATTGTGACGTAGCCGGATTGGGGCAGCGGATCTCCGGCGCGCATCGTGTCGATGTACCAACCCTGCATCGATCCGTTGCCAGGGGGCCAGTTGTGTGCGTTGCGCTCGAGCACGAACATCAGTTGGACGAACATGTTCTCGTAAGCTGAGAGATCGAGCGCCAGCGTCGCCCACTGCAGGCTGCCGGCTGTACCGCCGTCGCTCTGCCCAGCGAGCACCCACGCATTGAGAGGGACGGTGATAGTGCCCTTGCCGCTGCACCCTGCCGTCACCTGATTGGCGAGCGTGCCACGCTGGAACATGCCGTGCTGGCCGGGGCTGATTCCAGTCGAGTTGCCACGGTCGATGTCGTGGAAGCCCCATGGACTCCAACTCGCCGCATCCATCGACTCTCGGAGGGCGACGTAGGCGCAGTCATCGTAGTACTTGAGCGCAGGAGTGCCCCGATAGTAGAGCGAGTGCAGCGACTTGAACGTCGCACTACTCTTACCGGGGTGGATCTGGATCGTGCCGGACATCAACTCGTACTGGAATTCGCTGGCGAGCGAATCATCGGTGTAGTCAGGATCGACAAAGTTGGTCCCCCAGCAGGTGGTTCCCGTAGCGCACCCGGTGGGCAGAATGGGGGTGGGCAGCGTGAGTTCTCGCTCCCAGTTGAAGGTGTCAACCGGTGAGCCGGGGGTGAAACCATGTGCGCCGGTCTCGAAGTCGGCGTTGAATCCCTTGCTGGTGAGCGCCAGTTCGTCTTCGGTGGTCGTGAAGTCGCAGTTGGAGATCGAGGTCTGATGGCATCCGGCGCTGCTGTAGGACAGCATGTTGTTGAAGCGAGCGTCCCAGATGTTGCTCTGCACGGTTGAATCGTAGGAACGATGGAACGCAAGGGTGGCGAAGTCGTTCTGCACCTCGACAGTGGCAGAGGTCACGGTCTCTCCTTCCGGCAGGGAGATCTGGCCGGTGACTGTGTTGAGATAATTTCCGGGATCTCGTAGTTCGACCTTCACTTCAGTCTCGGCATTGGCG
>CATMIM010000106.1 GCA_950068635.1 uncultured Candidatus Poseidoniales archaeon | reverse complement strand
CTGGTTCGAGTGGCTTGACCGGTTCGACGACGATGATCGCCATCCTGGCAACCGCCATCATCGGGATGATCGTCGCCGTCACGCTCGGCCTGATGCTCCTCCGTGGTGGTCGCTCCGAGCCCAGCGTCTCTTGGGGAGCTGACCCGTCATTGATGGGCGACGCTCCGGCGCTCGGCAGCGCACCAGACTACACCGCCCTCCCACCCGGTGGCAGCTACATCACCGGGGAGACCGGCGGCACGGTCTACCTCGCGCCCGACGGCTCCAACTGGGACATGCAGGGCGACAACTCGTTCATCCGCACACGGTGAACGGTGAATCCAGCGAACAACC
Source organism: uncultured Candidatus Poseidoniales archaeon (assembly GCA_950068635.1). Taxonomy (GTDB): domain Archaea; phylum Thermoplasmatota; class Poseidoniia; order Poseidoniales; family Thalassarchaeaceae; genus JAKUTA01. The sequence continues at coordinate 5,062 of CATMIM010000106.1, read as the reverse complement.
CCTCAGGGAGGGATTTCCCTCCCTGAGCGGGTCATAACAGCACGAGCGGGCGCTGTCGCGGCGTAGCGCAGGCAAGGTGCAAGGTTGAATTGTCAGCCGGCGTGGCGGGGGCGATGGCGCGACAGGACGGAGCGAAGACGCGTGAGCGCATATTCTCGTTCGTCGAACTAAACGAGGGCATCCATCTGTCGGGGATCATCCGGGCGCTCGAACTGGGTAACCATCAGGCGGCGTTGCACATGCGCACGCTCGCCTCTGAGGCGAAGGTCTGGTCGCGCACCGAGGGTCGCTACCTGCGCTTCTACACATCATCGGTGTCACCACAGACGCCTCCCGACCAACTCCCGAACCCCCCGGTCTCCTACCCTCCTGACTCGATGCAGTGGAAACTGCTGGATCGTCTGGCACGCAACCCCGAGAGCATCGGGGTCAAAGGCCCGCTCACACAGGGGAAGTTGGCTGCCCAACTCGATTGCAGCCAGCAGTTGGTCAGCCACCATATGCTCTCACTCGAGGAATCAGGATGTGTCGTCTCGCGGCGAGCGGGATTCCGCAAGGTGTGGAAAGTCACCGCAGCCGGACTGCAGGCGCTGACCGGCGGTGCTCGTTCACTGTCCACGGTAGACGCATACGATCTCGATTCGCTGATATCCCACTATTCCACGTGACTGCGTTGAGAGTTCCACCTTTTACCTCCGAAAGGATATAGAACGGTCGTTTGGACCATTTGCGCAATGACTTCAGTCAGTGAACAGTTGCAGGAAATGATAGACGGCCTGATGGCCGGAATGGGAGACGCCGAGAAGCACGAGAAGGGCATCGATGCAGCTGGCAGGCGCCTGCGCGGCACCCTCAGTGGTGTCGCCAAGGCGTGCAAGGCCATGCGCTCCCAGATTCAGAACGAGCGCAACGCCTGAATCAACACGACTCTGGATTCAGCAACCCCTTTGCGGGGCGGATGGCACGACCTGAGCGTGAGCGAACTACCGGTGAAGCGGGTCGGGCGCATCAGGCGTCTGCTGAGAGCGTTGCCATGGGTGGCCAAGGGCGCCTACACCGTTGCCAGGAAACTCCCCAAGGAGCAGCGTCAGGAACTCATCGCCGTCGCCCGCGACCCTGAGGAGTGGGGCGATGCGGTCGGCAAGGCGTGGGATGTCACCAAGGTGGAGGCGGTCGAGGCCAAGGACGCCTTCGGGACGCTCGGCAAGATCGTGCTCGGCAGGAAGACCTCGAAGGATGAGCGCAAGCAGGCAGCGGACCAGCTCGGCTTGGTGGGGGTTGTCGTTCCGCCGTTGCGCGTGTTCATGATCCCCGGCAGCCAGATCCTGCTCGGCGTCGTCGCATTCGTCATCCCATGGCGCCTCGTTCCTGACAAGTGGATTCCGTTCAAGTCACTCAAGGAGGACCCGGAGTCCGCGGTCGAGCAACAGAAGAAGAAGCGCTTCAAGCTGTTTCGCAGAAACCGCCAGAAGGTCATTGACACACTTGACGACTGAACGCGTCGAGTGTCTCCACATCTTCCACATCGGACCAGATGATCCAGTCACACCCGCCGTTCATCCATGGCGCGCTGTCGGTGGCAACAGGCCCCCAGCCAGCAGGAGGACTCCAGGGAACGTCAGGGGAGAGCACGACCCAGTGGACGTTGGAGAGGTCACCGCGGTTGGCGTGGCGCGTGCCGTTCACCAGTTCATCCTCCCAGGAAGTCACATCGGCTCTCCAATGGCCGGTTATGCTGCGTTCTCCGTAGGGGTCGACCTCGTAGTGGAAGGTGTAGAGCCAGTGCATCCCCTGAGTGGCCTCGGAGACGAACAGGAAGTCCTCCCCGTCGTCCATGTTCTCTGAGAGCACCTCTGCCGCCTCGTCCGTCCACATCGTCTGTCCGTGGATTCCGGTGAGCAGTGAGATCGGCAGGATGAGCATGATTCCGATGAACAGCGCGTGGGCGCGTGGTCCGGGGGCCTCGATGCTGGGCAGATTGGAATCTGACAGGTGTCGCAGACGCATCAGCAGCCAGAACAGCGGGATGATGAGCAGCGAGATGTAGCGTCCGTTGTTTCCCATCGTCCACGTGACCCAAGGCCACGGAGCTTCCCAGAGCAGCGACTCGTGCGTCCACAGCGCCGCCACGTAGAGCGTGAGGAAGCCGACCCCCGCGCCGATGATTCCGGCGAACATGCCAGCCATCCAGTCGCGTACCTCGTCGAGCGCCCGCCAGGCGTCCTTCGCGAACGGCCACAGGATCATGCCGAACAGGCCGAAGACCAGCAGCAGGTCGAACACCGAGATGAGCACCGCGCTCAGGTAGCGGGCGGGCGCCTCACGCATGACGGCGAGGGTCTTACCCTCCTCCATCGTGAAGCCGAGGTAGAGGGCAGCGAGCAGGGACAGCCCGAGGCCGAGCAGGAGAGCCCGTTGTGGGCGACAGACCAGTGATTCAGCGTATCTCGGATGATGAGTCAGTTCCATCCACAGACCAACAAAAGGAGCCAGCAGCCATGGATAGAGCATGACGTATGCTCCGTCAACCATGCCCTTGGCGGCGGCCACCCCAACCACTGCAAGCCCGATGAACAAACCGGCGAACATGTGCAGCATGAAGCGAGTGAAGGAGTTGTGACGGTCCTCGAATGGAATCTCTCCCTCAGGTGTGTCACGGAACGTCTGCTCGATGTAGACCCACAGGTAGAGCATCAGAGCGAAACCGAACGCCAGATGCGCCTCTCCATTCAGTCTCCCGGTGGCGAAGATGAACACCGGGTAGAGCAGGAACAGGGCACTGTAGCGCCATTCATCACCGTCCAGCGATCCATCCTTGATGCCACGGGCGCCCAGCACGATGAGTCCTGCACCGGCCAACGTCAGCAGCAGGGAGTAGAAGCGCAGCGCCGCCACCCCTCCGAAATCGACCAGTTCGACGATGCCCTCGGTGCCGATCGGGCGGGCGTATGCAGGGTCTGAGGAGAGCGGGTCCTTCGGTCGAGTGTGCCCCCAGTCGAGCACCGCCTCCCCGGTGCCCTCCTCGACCGTCTCCGCCGCCAGCAGCACATGGGTGTCCAGTCCGAGGTCGCTGGTGAACGAGGTGAACACGTGCAGCAGCACACCGAGGACGAGCAGCGCCTTCCAGAAGCGGACGTCGTTGACATCCTTCCACCACTGGTCCTCCTCTGCAGCCGCCTCCGAAGAGTCTGGCTCATCCGCTCCTGACTCGGGGGTCATCGGGACGGGTGGGTGGCCGCTTCGCCTTGATTGCGTCGCTGCTCAGAAATCGAACAATGACGTCTGTCCTGCCTGTCTCACGCGCCCTGCCTCGGCGAGTCGGTCGAGCGCCCGCTGGATGCGCCGCTCGCTGAACTGGTGCCCTTCCTGCAGCAGTTCGCGCAGGCGTGGCTCGTCGGCCATTCCAGCAGCAGGCAGCGGCTCGTCACCGGTCGGATGGGCGAGGAAAAGTTGGCGAATCTCGTCGAGCCGTTCAGGGACCTCCTTGTCCTTCGCTTGGCACACCTCCTCGATGGTGCCGTGCTCGCGGATGAGTTTCAATCCGGTCTTCGGCCCGATGCCCTTGACGCCGGGATGGAAGTCGGTGCCGATCATGATGCCCAGATCGACCAGTTGCTCGTGGGTCAGCCCATGCTCCTCCAGCAGTTCCTGGAGATAGACCCGCTCGGCGCGCACCGGCCTGCCGAACCTGCGTGTGCCGTGCGCCAGCAGGTTGCGTATCATCACCGGTGCGCCGTAGAGCAGCGTGTCCCAGTCCTGGCTGGCTACTCCTGCCAATTCGCCGCGGGCGCACCTCACGGCTGCGGCGCCCTCCGCCTCCATCGGCGCCTCGATCCACGCGATTCCCAGCGCATCGAACATCGCTTGAGTCCCGGCTACCATCTCCGGTCGGAACTCGACCACCTGCGCGCCGAGTTTGTGCGCTGTCGTCCAGTCCTCCGCCTCGACTGCCGCGGTCCACTTCTCCTTCGCCTCCTGTTTGCGCTGTTTGCGCTCCGCCAGCGTGTCGCCCTTCAACTCGTGCGGCCGGCCATCGAAGATGAACACCGGGTCGATGCCGGCGGCGACCATCGTGGTCGAGCGGTCGAGGAAGCCCATCAGGTGCGATACCGGGTTGCCGTCGTCGTCCGTGAGCGGCCCTCCGTCCTCTCCCTCCCGGCGGGCGCGAATCGTCGTCATGAACTGGTAGGCGACGAGGAAGGCGTCGACGGCCACCCTCGCTCCGGAGAAATCGGACAGTTCGCATGGGTGCGGCGTGGCGAGATCCCTCAGGTTACAGCCCAAGTGATCGCCTCACAAGTCTTCGTCGTCGAAGTCGAAGTCATCGTCGTCGAAATCGAAATCGTCGTCATCATCGTCCTGAGCATAGATCTCCCGTCGCGCCTTCGTCCAGCTCCAGAAGCCGAACCCGCCGAGCGCGAAGCCGACGATGAGCGAGAACAACGGGTAGAACTGCCATGTGTACGGTATGCCGATCAACTCCACCACCATCTTTCCATCCGCCGATTTCTCAGGGATGAGCCAGCGCCCTCCCAGTTCAGGGTTGATCTCCCAGAACTGGTTGCCCTCGCCATCCGCAACCGCCCACTGCGGGACGATGCGTGCGTTCTCGGGGTCGCTGGTGTCGTTGACCAGCCTGACATGGACGATCATCGCCGAGGCGGGGCTCATGTCGAACTGGAACAGGGAGAAGTAGAGTTGCACGTATTCGCGGCCACGCGGTGTCGAATCGGTCGCACTCCCGAGCGTATCGCCGTAATCCTCGAAGCCGAGCCCGTAGTGGTAGCCACCCTCGACATCATCGCTGGCGCGATAGATGTCGGCATACTCGATGTAGAGCTTGAAGTGGGTGTCGGCCACCAGGTCATCCCCGAGGAACGTGCCTTCACGCTCAGAGAGTCCGGCAATCTCGTCTATTGTCCAGAAATCAGGGTCGCTGGCGTCGTATGCCATCTTCTGAGCCACAGGGCCTGAGATGATGGGCAGCACGGTCATCGAGAGCATCAGTGGCAGTGCGATGAGCAGCACGGAGAGAGCCTTGAACGGGATCGGCGGTAGGAAC
>CATMIM010000105.1 GCA_950068635.1 uncultured Candidatus Poseidoniales archaeon | reverse complement strand
GATGAAATACGACGTGATCGTAGTGGGTGCCGGGCCAGCAGGCAGTACGAGCGCACGAGAGTGCGCGGGCGCGTGGATGGCACATGGCGACCATAGTCGAGCAGATCGCCGACATCCAGGCGGAGATCGACAAGACGCAGAAGAACAAGGCGACGGAGCACCATCTAGGGAAGTTGAAGGCGAAGATCGCCAAACTGAAGGCGGAACAGGAAAAGCGCCAGGCACATGCGAAATCGAGTGGCCCGGCGAAAGGGTTCGAAGTCAAGAAATCGGGCGATGCGACCGTCTCTCTGGTCGGTTTCCCGAGTGTTGGGAAGTCGACTCTGATTCAACAGGTCACGGATGCACAATCGGAGACCGGTGGATATGCCTTCACCACCCTCACCTGCATTCCCGGCGTGATGGAGCACAGGGGTGCCCGAATCCAGATCCTCGACCTGCCGGGACTGATCAAGGGGGCCGCGGACGGCAAGGGCCGTGGCAAGGAGATCCTCGGCGTCGTGCGCACGTGCGATATGGTGCTCTACATCATCGACCCCTTCCACGATACACACCTCCCCATCCTGCACCGTGAGCTCGAACTCGCAGGCATGCGCCTCAACCAACCCCCCCCACAGGTGTTCATCACCCGCCTGCAGAAAGGTGGAGTCGAGATCCGCTCCACCGTCGAGCAGACGCACCTCACAGTTGAGCAGATGCGCGACATCATCCGCTCGTTCGGATACACCAGCGCGCTGGTCACACTACGCGTCAATGCGACAGCAGACATGCTGGTCGACACGATGGCGGGCAGCCGTGTCTACTCGAAGGCGGTCGTGATCATCAACAAGATCGACCTCGCCACTCCCGAGGACATCGCCGCCATCCGCGCCACCCTCCCGGAGGGATGGCCGGTGCTGCCCATCTCGGCTGCCACGGGCGAGGGGATCGAGGAGATGAAGGACTTCATCTACGACAATCTGGGATTCATGTCGATCTATCTCAAGCCGCAGGGTCAGGAGGCGGACCTCATCGAGCCGCTCATCGTCAAGGACACCAGCACTGTGCAGGACGTGTGCGCCACACTGCACCGCGACTTCGTCAGGAAATTCCGCTTCGCCCGCGTGACGGGACCCTCGGCCAAGTTCGACTGGCAACGGGTCGGTCTGCATCACAACCTGATGGATGGCGACCTGCTCAGCATCATCATGCGTCGCTGAGCGGCTGGTGACTATCAGTCGGTTACTGGCAATAGGACGGTGAAGGTCGAGCCGACATCGGGCTCGCTGGCGACCTCGATGGTGCCTCCGTGCATCTCGATGAAGTGCTTGGTGAGCGCGAGGCCCAACCCGGTTCCTGGCTTCGGTCGACCGGACGGCCCTTTCACCTGCACGAATTCAAGGAAGATCACATCCAGGTCCTCGGGGCTCATTCCCATGCCGCTGTCCTGCACCTCGATGCACACGGAATCGCCTAGATGACGGCTGTAGATTTTCACCTCGCCCCCTTCGTTGGTGTACTTTACCGCGTTCGAGATGAGGTTGAGGATGATCTGCCTGAGCGCCCGCGGGTCTGCCTGCAACTCCCCTAGGTCCCCCAGGTCCGTCGTGAGTCTCACCCCCTTCTCACTGGCGATGGCCCCGAGGATGACGACCGCTTCATCGATGATCTTCGAGGGGAGGGCCGCTTCGATGTGCAACTCGAACCGGCCAGCGACGATCTTCGAGATGTCGAGCAGTTCGTCGACGAGCGAGAGCAGGTGGTCGCAGGATGAGCGGATGGCTGCCAGGCTGTCGTGCTCGAATGTACCCTCATCCGAGGATTCGAGCATCAGTTCGGTGTAGCCTACGATGCCTTGCAGAGGCGTGCGCAGTTCATGGCTCATCCCGGAGTAGAACCCGAGCCGCTGCTCCTGACTCGATTCCAACTCACGTTGCAGGGCGACCATCTCGGTCACCTCGTGGAACACCGCCACCGCTCCGATGAGGCTGTCGTCGCGTCCATGCAGCGGTGATGTTGACAGGCGGAAGTGCCGCGCATCGTCTCCCTCTCCCCTGCTCACAGCCACTCCGCTGACGGGAGTCCCGTCGCGCAGAACGGCCGTGACCGGAAACGTCGCTTGGGTGATCGGTGTTCCATCCTCTGCCATCCAGTCGAACTGACAGACGTAATCAGCCAAGGTGAGTTCGGGAGTGTACTCGAGGCCGACTCGTGTCCGAGCGACGTCGTTGAGCAGAACCACGTGGCCGCGCGCGTCGACCACCGCGACGCCGGAATTGATGCTGCGCAGGATGTTGGTCAACTGCTCGCTGCGCTGGTGCAACGCATCGAGCAACTCCTCAGCATCGGGTACCTCTTCCTCAGCCATGTCCACACTCTTAGTGTGGTGACGAGGCTGTCGACTGCGTATCACACCTGCGGCAACAGTTCGGGAGAGCATTGAATAGCGACGCGGGCATGGACGAGTGCCGGAGCGATGCGCATGGACCGACGCTTTCCCCGAATCGGATTGTTCTCGCTGCTGGTGGCGGCCACGCAACTGTTCTCCCTCGTGTTCAACGGGTTGCTCGGATGGTTCCCCGGAGCATTGCTCGGTTCGGGTGGCTGGGGCATGAAATTCCACTTCTACACCTACCTCCGCCAGATTCTCGGTCTGCCCTACCAGTCGAACAATTTCTGGAGTGACGCCGGTTCACTCACGGGACAGGAGTACGCCATGCTGGTGCTGTTTCTGATCACCGGAGTCGTCGGCTACTTCGGCACGCGTGAGCGCCCGTCGATCGAGGGTCCGGAGAAGAAGAGCTACGATGAACAGCGCGAAGCGCTGGAAGCGGGGGCTGTCGGAATAGCACGACCATCGGGACTGTCGGTGATCAACCCGGTCACTGCCGCGATCGTGGACAGCGTGGTTGGAGGAGACGCGACTCCTACCGGTGATGTGATCACGCGTGCGCTGGGTGAGATGGCGGTCGTCGCCGCAGAGATGGTGCCTGAAGATGACGATGACAGCGACGACATCCCAATGCTGGACAGCCGCTACACAGTCACTATCGACAGCGACCCAGAGCCGATGGATGACGACGACACCCCAGATGCGGCCGACGATGAGGCTGACTGGGGGGACGAGTGGTTCTCTCCCACGGAGGATCGTGGCGTCGTGGCGTCAGAGGATTCCGGAGAAGAGGTGGTAGTCGATCTGACGCAGGAGTTGGACTCGTCCGATGACGCACTGCCAGAACTGGAAGTGGTCGCGCTGGTGGCGGATTCACAGGCCGATCTTGCCGTACCTGTCGCAGTACCGCGCACAGGACCGCGCGTCGGCGCCATGCCGGTGCGTCCTGAAGGGCTTCCCGCAGCCGCCGAATGGGACATCGAGAACGAATGCTGGGTGCTGTTCGGACGTCCAATCGAGATGGCTCAACTGCCACAACCAGCCCCTCAGAAGCCGGAATGGGCGCAGAAGTCCGAACCAGCGGAACTCCCTACCGTCCCGAGTCCGCCGAAGAAGGGCCTTCCCACGATTCCCAGCACATCGAAGACAGTGGGTATGCCCAGTCTGCCAGCCCTGCCCCGACGCTCCTAGGTGCTGGGGGGTCGAGCGCCAACATGATGGCGAACCGACCTGTGCGAGCCGCTGATGACCGGCACTGCTGGGGATGGACTGGCCAGCGCGTTCGAGGAACTGCTTGAATCGCCACAGGGAGAGTTGCTGTCGGCCACAAGCGACATGCTGCGCAAGCATGCGAAGGCGTTCGTTGTCCTGTTCTTCCTGACGATGATGGTCGGTTACCCGCTCGCCGGCGAAGCTGTCGAATGGCTGCTGAACCAAGACGACCTCGTACCCTCCGACGTGGAGATCGTCGTGCTGCAACCTCTGGAACTGGTGATACTGCAACTGCAACTCGCTGCCCACCTGGCGGTGGCGGTGGTGGTGCTGGCGCTGATTCTGGATCTGGCTTGGAACGTCGGACGAGACGAGCGCATCCGCAGCCAACTCGCCGAGATCGCCCTCCCGTTCGCTCCTGCACTCACCAGGGTGTTGATCGCGGTGTCCTTCTCGGTCGGCCTCGCGACCCTCGGTCTGTGGTACACTCTCGACTTCCTGCTGCCGTTGCTGCTCGACTACCTGCATGCAGACGCCGCCTCGGTCGGGCTTACCGCCAATTGGCAGCTGGCGGCGTGGATCGGGTTCATCGCCGGGCTCTGTCTGGGATCGGTGGTCGGATTCCAGGTACCGCTGCTGACACTGCTCGCGCTGCGCGGCGGCCTCGTCGAGCGTTCGATGCTCACCGGCTATCGGCGGCACATCTTCCTCGTCACCTTCATCGTCGGCGCGCTGCTCTCCCCACCCGACCCTCTGTCGATGCTGCTGGTCGCCGGGCCGATGATCATCCTGTTCGAGGTGGCGCTCCTGCTCGATCAACTGCTGCCGTCGTCCTCGGATTGAGGCGAGGCTTCTTCGGGCTCGGATTCTCCACGGTTACGCCGGTCCTCTGCGTTGGCCACGTCGATTCCGTCCTGCACGTCCACCCAGCGCATCATCACCGCTCCGATGATGATGAGCACACCGATGCTCAGGATGCCGACCCGGCTGTCGTACAACACGGTCAGAGTTGCATACAGTAGCGGGCCCATCAGCGCCGCGACCTTACCGAAGAAGCCGAAGAAGCCGAAGAACTCGGCGCTGCGGGTTTCCGGCACCATCTGCCCGAACAAACTGCGCGCCAACCCTTGCGAGCCGCCGAGCAGTGCACCAGCCATCAGACCGAGCAGCATCCACTGGTAGAACACGGCCATCCCAAACGGTTCCCAGACAAGGTCCCTGACCGTTACCGCAATGAAATCGAGGGAGCCGTCGCCCAAGCTGGTCGGATGGTCCACCCCCAGTGCTGTGGTGTTGCCGAGAGGCCCACCGTCGATGCTCATGCTGTAGCGGGTATCGGCTATCGTCGCCGCGAAACCGGTTATCCTGTCCTCCGAACCGGTGGCGAGGGTCTTCGGTGCCGGCTCATCATCGTCATCGGTGGCCCATTTTACAGCACTCGATTCTGTGATCTTCTCGTTCAACTCAGTGGGTACGACATCGCCCCACTCCTGAATCCATGCCTGCTCGTCATCGTCCTGTGACAGTGCGCTGATTCCTGAATTCACAACCACGACGTACGCATCTGCATTTTCGTCCCAGTCGTACTGGATCCCGTACTCCTCGTGAGCATCGAGTTGTAACGGCGCGAACGCCAGCGCACCGATGATCACCACGCACCAACCCACCAGCGCGGCTGTCAGCGCCTTCTTGGTGCCCCATACGTCCGCCAGTTTCGTGAATGCGATGGCGCAAGGAGCAGCCACGAACTGGATGATTAGGATGGTCACTATCAGCCCGGTGATCGAGATCCCGAGCACTGTGACGGCGTAGATGCCGGCGAGCGAGGT
>CATMIM010000104.1 GCA_950068635.1 uncultured Candidatus Poseidoniales archaeon | reverse complement strand
CCCACCAGTTCTGCTCGAAGTCGATGTTGATGTTGTTGGTGTGATGGACGCTGATGTCAGCGACGGTGTTGGCACCCATTCCATTGTTCAGGAAGCTGTTACCCCACGCGTGAGGAACACTGCCAATCGGACCGTTGATCACACCGACCTCGTAGTTGTCCTGGATCAGGTTGTCCTCAAGGGCCCATCCCTCGTAGAACGCCTGCACACCGATTCGGTTGTCCTGAATGACGTTGCAGTGCAGCAGACCTCGACCACCATAGGCGGCGACGTCGTTGTCTTCGAACAGGCTGTAGCTGACATCGATGCGCTCTGCAGATACGATGCCCCACATGTTATGCATGAAGGTCGAGTGAGTGATGTCCTTGTCTGCAGAGTCAACACCCACCGTGTTGTACATGAAGGTGACATTGTTGATGATGGCATCATATCCAGCATACCCGCTGATAGCAACCCCATTCTCGAGGAAAGTCGAGTCCTCGATCAGGATGGAGCCTTGATGACAGCACGCGATGCGCACTCCTGTGATAGCGCGAGAGACAACCGCATTGCGCATCACGAGATCGACATCGAAGTCGTCGGTCTGGAGCTGGATGCCGCCCCACCGCTGAGAGGAGGTGGCATTCGCGCTGTCGATGGTGAACACCACTGGGTCGGCTACGGTGCCGAACACGTTCAGGTCGCCACGAACATCGAGCGACCCGCTCGGGGAGAATTCGATGACGACGCCTTCCTCGATCGTCAGGGTCGTGTCAGGCATGATGACCAGCATGTCATCGATGAGATACGGATTTCCTGCCGCGGTCCAGGTCTGGTCTGAGATGACGTGGGTTGGCGTCGTCGAAGCTGTGACGGTTCCAACAAGTCCTGCCATCGGTACAATTATCATCAACAAGCAGGCCAGTGCAGCCCTGCGTGTCTTTTTTCCAAATGCTTCCATACCCATCAATGGTTCTGAGAGGTATATGAATGACATATGGGGGTCCGCGGGCTGCCCCATCAAGAGTATCCTAACTCTCATTGAGAATCATCCTGACGACGAGGATGGTCTCTGCACTTTCATGCAAGTGAGGTCCAGTCGACCTCGGCCTCTTCGATCTCGACCTCTTCGACATCAATCTGCGCCAGTTGCAACTTGCCGCTGAGCTCATCGTTGATGGCGTGCCAGTAGGAGTAGGCCTCGATGACCCAGATCCCCGACTCACGGGTGCCGTTGCCGGAGTTCTTCACGCCGCCGAACGGCAGGTGCGCCTCCGCCCCGGTGGTCGAGTTGTTGATGCTCGTCATGCCCGCCTTCATCTCGGTCTTGAAGCGGTAGGCCTCCATCCTGTCATTGGTGTAGATGGCGCTCGAGAGCCCGTAGGGAGAGGCGTTGGCGAGGTGCAGCGCGTGGTCGAAGTCGTTGGCCTTGACGATGGTGACGGCAGGACCGAAGATCTCGTCGTGGAAGCAGTCCATCTTCTCTGTGACGCCGGCATAGACGTGCGGCCAGAGGTAGACCCCCTCCTCGGGGTCGCCCTGGAAGTTCGCCGGCTTGTTGTCCGCAGTGATCCGTCCTCCCCCGGCCAGTTCAGTCGCCCCCTGTGCCTCCAACCCGCTCACATCGGCGAGGAAGTCGGTGGCGTACTTCTCGGAGAGCATCGGTCCGTAGAGCACGTCGTCGTGGCGCATCGAGTCGCCGATGCTCGTGGATCTCACCATCTGCATGTATTTCTCGAGGAAATCGTCGTAGATGTCCTGGTGGACGATGAGGTTGCCAAGGCTCGTGCAGCGCTGGCCCGCCGTGCCGAATCCGGACCAGTACGCGCCCGCGAGCGCGTTGTCGATGTCCGCGCTCGGCATCACCACGAGTGGGTTCTTGCCGCCGAGTTCGAGCGAGCAGGAGACGAGGTTCCTTCCGCACACCTCGCCGATCATCTTGCCCACCGCCGTCGAGCCGGTGAAACTGATCTTGTTCACCTTGCCCTCGTCCACGGCGTCCACGAGCAGCTGTCCTGTCGTGCTCCCCTTGCCGTGCACCACATTCACGACACCGTCGGGCAGGCCTGCCTGGTGCATGATGCGCGCCAGCGCGAATGAGAGCAGTGGAGCGTCCTGCGGCGATTTCCACACGCAGGTGTTGCCGCACATGATGGCGGGGATCATCTTCCAGAAGGGGACCGCCGCCGGGAAGTTGCAGGCGTTGATGATGCCGCACACTCCGAGCGGGCGGCGATACGTGGACAGCTCCTTGTTCGGCAGTTCCGAATTGACGGTCTGTCCGTAGAGCCGGCGACCCTCGGACTGGAAGAACAGGCAGGTGTCGATCGCCTCCTGCACCGAGCCGCCCGATTCCTTGAGGGTCTTGCCGATCTCTCGGGTTTCAAGCGCCACGATGGCATCCTTGTGCTCCATCAGCAGCCTGCCCATGTTGCCGATCACCTGCCCGCGTGTGGGGGCGGGCGTGGCGGCCCAGCCAGGGAAGGCGGCGGCGGCGGCGTCGAGGGCGGCGTGGACGTCGTCGCGGGTGGAGTGGGGGAAGACGCCGAGACAGTCTGACAGCCGGGCTGGGTTGGTGGACTCGAAGGTGCCACCGTCGGAGGCGAGTGTGAGTTGTCCGCCCACGATGTTGTAGCCGCGCACGCACGGCAGGCCGTTCGGATTGTCCCGCTCGAGGAACTCCAGTCCGCTCTTCAGAACATGCGCCATGGCTTGTCGGACCCGCTCGCGCTCATCAATCCTACGCGAGGTCCCAGGACGGATTTCAGGGGGAATATTCCGTTCAGGTAATAAGGGGTCAGCGGCAGATTTCGGTTTGCATGGTTTTTAGTGAGTCCGTGAATTCGGGATTATGCAACGGGGCGTCCTGACATGGCTGATGGTGGCAAGAAGAAGCTGACGCTGAAGGTGGCGAAGGCGATTCCAAGCGATGTCGGACACGGTCGCGCACGCGTGCCGTTCGACAACGACCTGAACCTCAAGCCGGGCGACGTCATCGAGATCAAGGGTGACGACAGGACCGCCGCGATCGTGTGGCGTTGTCGGCCCGAGGACGCCAATCTCGGTGTAATCCGGATCGACGGCATCATCCGCAAGAACGCCGGAGCGGGTCTCGGAAATAACGTCGCCATCCGCAAGGTGGAGGCGAAGCCGTGTACACGACTCGTTCTCTCCCCGGTGATGGCGAGCAAGCAGAAGGTGAGGTTCGGCCCCGGTATCGAGGGATTCGCCAGGCGAGGCCTGAACAAGCGGCCAGTGGTGGCGGGTGATCGTATCTTCATTCCCGGAATGACGCTGTTCGCCGAGGCGCTTCCGTTCGCCATCCAGACGACCACCCCCAAGGGAATCGTGCAGGTGCTGCCTGAGACTGATATCGTCATCAAGGACGAGGCGGTCGACGAAGAGGAAGGCGGCGCGATCCAATCCATCACCTACGAGGACATCGGTGGCATCGGGAACGAGCTGCAGAAGGTCCGCGAGATGATCGAACTGCCGCTGAAGCACCCCATCTTGTTCCGCACCCTTGGAATCGACCCGCCGAAGGGCGTGCTGCTGCACGGGCCACCGGGGACGGGCAAGACGATGATCGCCAAGGCGGTCGCCAACGAGACCAACGCCCACTTCACTTCGATCAACGGTCCGGAGATCATCAGCAAGTACTACGGTGAATCCGAGAAGCAACTGCGCGACATCTTCGAAGAGGCGGCCGAGCATGCGCCGGCGATCATCTTCATCGATGAACTCGACAGCATCGCTCCCAAGCGAGAGGATGTCACGGGCGAGGTCGAGCGCCGAGTCGTCGCCCAACTGCTCACGCTGATGGACGGCATGCAGGGACGCGACAACGTCGTCGTCATCGGAGCCACCAACCGGCGAGACGCCATCGACCAGGCGCTGCGACGACCGGGACGCTTCGACCGGGAGATCGAGATCGGCGTCCCGGACAAGGAGGGTCGACGGGAGATCATCGGCATCCACACGCGCGGCATGCCGATCACCGACGACTTCGACATGGATTGGGCGCTCGAGAACAGTTACGGGTTCGTCGGCGCTGACATCTCCGCGTTGGTGCGAGAGAGTGCCATGAAGGCGCTCAGGCGCTACCTGCCGGAGATTGACCTCGAGGCTGAAGAGGTCTCGCCTGAAGTGCTGGAGAAGATGGAGGTCACCATGGACGACTTCAGGATGGCCATGCGCGAGATAGAACCCTCGGCGCTGCGCGAGATATACGTTGAGGTGCCTGAGAAGGGCTGGGAGGACGTCGGTGGCTTGGAAGAGGTCAAGGAGCGGCTCAAGGAGAGCATCGAGTGGCCGCTGACCAAGCCGGAGTTGTTCGAGCACTTCGGCATCACCGCGCCCAGGGGAATCCTGCTGTTCGGCGCTCCCGGAACCGGCAAGACGCTGATCGCCAGGGCGATCGCCCACGAGGCGAAAGCGAATTTCATCACCGTCAAGGGGCCGGAGTTGATCTCCAAGTGGGTCGGCGAGTCGGAGAAGGCCATCCGCGAGGTGTTCAAGAAGGCGAAGCAGGCGAGTCCGAGCATCATCTTCCTCGATGAGTTCGAGAGCATCGCAGGTCATCGCCACGCTCACCCTGACGGAGGAGGTGCAGAGGTGACCAACCGCATGGTCGACCAGCTGCTCACAAGCCTCGACGGCGTTGAGGGGCTGGAGAACGTCATCGTCATCGCAGCCACCAACAGGCCGGAGATGATCGACCGGGCGCTGCTGCGCTCCGGCCGCTTCGAGCGTGTGTTGCACATTCCACCGCCCGACGAGAAGAGTCGCAGGCAGATCCTGATGATTCACACTCGCGATATGCCGCTGGGGAAGTTCGAGGTCAAGGACTTCGCCAAGCGCATGGATGGGTTCACCGGCGCTGACATCGAGGCGGTGTGCCGTGAGGCGGCGCTGACCACCATGCGCGCCAACAAGAAGACCATCACCAAGGCACACTTCTCAGAAGCCATCGGCCGCGTCAGGCCGACCGTGACCCCGGAAATGCTCGAGTACTACAGCAAGATGGAGGCGTCGCTCACCAGCGGTCTGGAGAGCGTCAAGCGTCAGAGGGATTCTCTCTCTGGAATCGAGTCGGTCTGACGGCGTCCGTCACGACGCTGGGTTCATGGGCTTCAGCGCACAGAGGGTGCTTCCATGACAGCCACGTTCGGCAGGGAACTGGTCGGGATGGCCGTGCACGACGCTCGCGGTGACCGACTGGGGGATGTGGCGGATCTGGTGATCGAGTTGCTCTCGGGCGATGTGCTCACCTTGCTGGTCGACCTTGAGGGTGACCTTGACCCGGACAAGTTGCCCTGGCCGTTCGAGGGTGGGCTGCTGCTGCTGCCGGTCGATGAGGTCGAGCAGGTTGCCGCTCAGGTGATACTCAAGCGGTGACCCGCGCAGTTGCTGTACTACATGGAATCGAGGCTGCTTGGCATGA
>CATMIM010000103.1 GCA_950068635.1 uncultured Candidatus Poseidoniales archaeon | reverse complement strand
CAGCGGCAGGGCGACTCCCGAGGTCATCGCCACGTCACCCGGATCGAAGTCACCCTCGGGGTGGGTGTCGACCACCTCTCCGAACTTGTTCGTCATCACCAGTTCGCGTTCACCATGCTCCACCGGCAGCAGGTCGAAGATGAACGCCCCGCCGTCGGTGTACGAGCCACCTCTGGCGTTCCAGAATTCGTCGCAGCGTGGCCAGAAGCGCTTGTCCTCAGCAGCGATGCTCTCCATCGCCGCGTCGATGACCTGCTTCTCCGACGCGCAGAATGCGATCCCCACCTCGCCCCGCTGGTAGGAGAACACCTGCGGGCGCAGCATGCTCGTGTCAGTGATTCCTAACAACCGGTGCACTCCCGCTTCCTGCTGTGCGATGATGAAGAACCAGGGCCCATCGGGTGAGCCGTGGATGTGCGTCTTCTGGATGGCGTCGTAGATCTCCTGTTTCTCGTCGGGGAGCATCACGAAGTCAAGCTCACATGTGGGTGCCATCGACTCGATCAGGTACTCCAGCGGATATCCGTAGACCCGGTGGTGCAGGTCGTATCCGAGTGCCGCCACCTCGGTGTCGGTGAGGAACAGCGGCTGCATGCCGCGCTGTGCCAGATAGTCCTTGACGGAGACGTAGTTGGAGAAGTCGCCGTTGTGCACCAGAGCGACGCCGATACCTTGCCCGAACGGGTGTGCTCCACCAGGGTGGGTCACTCTTCCACGGGTGGGATAGCGGTGGTGGCCAATCCAGACATGAGCCGTCATGTGTTCCAGTCTATAGTACCGGATGACATCCTCTGCATAGCCCACGATCTTCAGGATGAGCATGTTGACCCCATGACTCAGCACGAACGCCTGCGAGCCCCGCTCGCCGGCGTAGAACTCGACGTTGAGCGCGTGTGTGGCGTGGAAGACGATCTCATCGAGCATCCCCTCCTTTCCGTCGAAGTCCGTGGCGCTCAAGCCGCTCTTCGCCTGGAACTCCTCGATGGCAGCAACCCGTGGGCGGACGAAGTAGCACACCACCTCGGGCGGTTCTACATCGAGTTCGGGCAACCTTGTCTGCCATTCGTGGAGTTGGGGCATCTCATGGACGTGGTCGACCTCGAAGGTGGCGTGGATGAAACTCTCCTCCACTTCACTGCGAACTGCGGGATCGAGGTAGGCGACGGTGTAGAGGTAGTCGTTGTCCAGTATCTCCCTCGTCACGCCGAACTGCTCCGGGTCCAGCCCGACGAGTGCAACGCCTCCACCCTTGCCGTTGCCGCGGTTGCGCATCTGTTCCAGTGAGGTGAACAGGTGCTTTCCAGCGACTGGAATCTCGCAGGCGAACCCGATGACTCCGCAGCCGCCCTCGGCAGCCTCGTCATCCGGGATGATCGGGTCAGGCCCCAGATCGTTCATGCGCCGACGGGCGGCTACGATACGCTCCGCATTCGCCATCAGGGGTCTCCTCCGATGTAACGCAGCAGGTCTCGCCTTCCGACCAGTTCCTTGATGCTCGACAGTCCGAGTTTGCGCATGATGTCCCGCAGTCTCCACTGCAGTGCCTTGTACAGGTTGTCCAGCCGCTGCGCCCCCCAGTCCTGCTGCATGTACTCCTGCAGTTCGACATCGGTCGTGGTGATGCCGAACGGACAGCCTCGCCCCGATGGTCCGCCTTCGCAGTTGGCGCAGCGGGTGCAGCCGATGCCGACCAGGTCAGTGGTTCCCAACACGCACCCGTCGGCGCCCAGTGCGATCGCCTTGGCGACATCGTCGGCGGTGCGCACACCACCGCTGGCGATCAGCGTCACCTTGTCGCGTACCCCCTCCTTGATGAGGAAATCATGCACCTTGGGCAGGGCGAGTTCGATCGGTGTGGCGATGACCTTCTTGGCGAGTTCAGGAGCAGCTCCAGTTCCCCCGTATGAGCCATCGAGATGGATGATGTGCGCGCCGGCGTAATAGGAGCCGACCGCCACCATGTCGACGTCGTGCGGTGTGGACACCTTCACGGCGATCAGGGCATCCGGATTCACGGTCTGGATCCAGTCGATGTGCTTCGAGTGGTCTTCCACAGAGTAGGTGGAATGGAACGGGAACGGTGAGAACAGGCTCACGTGCGCCACGCTGCCGCGCAACTTGGCCACCTCCTCTCCGGCTTTGGCCGCCAGCAGGTGTCCTCCGAGTCCCGGTTTCGCCCCCTGTGCGTACTTGAATTCCACGATCGGAGTCGATTGGATGTACTTCTCCTCGACGCCGAAGTATCCGGTCGCAATCTGCGTGATGACGTTGTCCTTGTACTCCAGCAGCGGCTCGGGATAGCCGCCCTCGCCGGTCGACATGTAGGTGTTCCATTTGGCTGAGTTCTGCGCCCGCGCCATCATCACGTTCAGCGATACGGAGCCATACGACATGCCCCCGCCGTAGAATGGCAGGTCGCAGGAGAGTTTGTCCCGTTCATCCCCCCGCCGGTTGAGTTCCAACGTCGTGTCCAGCGCATCCGAGTGCTCCAGCCACTCCTGCTCGTCGAGGAACTTGAAGTCCAGCCGGTCGAAGCCGCCGTTCGACTTGCCCGTCTTGTAATTCAGGTCGGGGGGCACCTCGCCGGTCTCCGCCATGTACCACGTGGCGACAATCATCTCGTCGGTCCAGCGGGAATCTCCGAGCGCCTCGGGAAGTCTGTATTTCCCGAAGGCGCGGGCGTTGAATCCCTCGTGGAGCAGGTTGGTGACCTTGTGCTCGAGCGTATCGGAGGGTTTGGTGACAGCCATCAGGCACCACCTCCAGGGAACCCTTCGATTCCGGCGAACGCCTCAGCCTCGAGGTCTGTCTGCCACATGCCGCGGCCCATCTCGCCGCGCAGCCGTCGCACTTCGCGGATGCCCATTGCGCCGAGGATCTCGAGCAGTTGGTCCCTCCACGAGGCGGCCAGGTTGGTCAAGCGGCTGACGGCCCACTTCTCGCTGAACCGTCGAGGCATCCTGATCGCTGTGCGCTCACGGTCGGACAGGTCGCCTCGCGCACGCGCTTGTAGCGCGAACAGCAGGGGCAGGTCGAGCGCGACCGCATCGAGTCCGCAGATGATCGCCTTCGGCAGGTGGTCGGCGGCGATGATGCCGCCGCTGCCGAGCAGGGTGACGGCGTCACGCACACCGGCATCGATGAGCAGCATGTGCGCTTCGCGCAGCGTGTCCATCACGAAGCCCCCATCCTCTCCGAGACCGTGATGGTCGGCGATCAGATGGATGATCGGGACTCCGGCGGCCTGCACCTCCAGCAGTTGTTGCTGCCAGCCCGTCGCGAACGGCATGCGCACGCCGATGAGCAGATGCGGCGCGGTTGAGGTGGCTTCCTTGTACAGGGAAGCATCCCAGCCATCTAGTTCGATGATGCGGGTTCCATTGCCGAAACCGGCCGCGGTCGCAACTGCCGTGAGCGGGATGATTGGCACGACCTCTGGCGAGGCGAGCCCCTCTGAGCGGACGACATCCGCAGGCAGTGCGACCAAGGTTTCGATGTCCGCGGCAGTCTTGGTGTAGATCCTGTGCAGTTTCGGGGTGGCGATGGAAGCCGGCGGCGCATCGAAGATGAACGGGACCTGGATGGTGACCATCTGGGGCCCTGGCTCCGTGAGCACACCAGAGTCGTCGAACTCCAGACTCATCGGCTTGCTGCCGAGGTCTACGCTGGTGCCGATCAGTTCACGCCCGTGGATCCCGTCTCGGCTCGGCCGCACGATCTCTGACATGTCGGTGAACATGCCCTCCCACCCAGCGCCGCCGAACTTGCCGCGATATCCTTGGCCACGAACAGGGATGGTGCCCTTGCTCGCTTCCTCGTCGATGGCTGATATGTGCAGGTGAGTGACGTAGTCGTCTCCCAGGGCAGCACGTGCAGGATTGGGTGCGATGGTGGTGAATTCGGGGTGCTGGACGGTGCAGCGTAGGCAGCCGACGCACAGTTTCGGTCTCGGGTTGAATCCCCCGACAGGTCCGCTGAAAACGCCATATGTGCACGGCCGGGACATGATGACATCCCACTTACCCCAGTATTGGAAGGTCTCCTTGATCAGGAACTTCGCCAGGCCAACCTTGCCCACCTTGACGATGAATCGGTTCGGCAACGGCTGGACATCCTTCGTCACGTTCGTGTCGATTTGGTAGCGGTGATACTCATCGGCGCGGCCGGCCGAACGAGCTGCGAACTCGGCGATCGTCAGGTGCCTGGTGCCGTTGCCTTCGCTCACGTTGGCACCCTCCTTCGTCTCACCTTGCAGAAGCTGCATGCGCCATCCCCGACGAGCCCACCGGCAGCGCGCCACGTCCTTAAGCGTTCATCACCAAATCACAACCCGGCGTGAGAATAATACCCATCCGAACAACTAATTCAGTAATTCCTGAGCATATGAACAGTATTTCACAACTCGATTGCGTGAACCTCCGCATCAGGTACCCCGCCTGATGCGGGGAAAGGGAGACCCTCACCATTGCCGCATTGACCAGAATCGCTTGGACGTGGCGGGATTTGAACCCGCGGCCTCTGCCTTGCGAAGGCAGCGATCTTCCAGTCTGATCTACACGCCCAGGACATCTCGGCCGACCTGAAGCCCGTAATTGGGTCTTGCGTTGGCAACCGGACGCTCACGTTAGGGGAAGTTCATCATCCGACGACCGGTCGAGGAGCCATGGCCGGTGGTGGAGCGGTAGAGAGTGTTCCTCCTCACGATCTGGCGATCATCATCGGTGCGGTGGGATTGCTCGGGGCGGTGTTCATCTTCACCTGGGCGCAGCCGACGGCTGTCGACTTCGATGCTGGCGGAGGTGTGGTGGAAGTTGCTCAGGTCAAGCTCGGCATCTTTGGATCGAACGACGAACTGGTCGTCACCTGGCAGCAGACGGCATTCTGTGAGGAAGTGAACGTCACCTGTTCTCTGCAACGGATTCGGGTGCTGGATGAATCGGGAAGCGTGGTCGCGGAGGCTCAGGGTGAGGAAGCCGGAGAGGAGCCCGTGAGTGCGGAGATTCCAATAGATGGTTCAGGTGAATACACGGTCGAATTGGTCGGTCGCGGTCAGTATGACGTGTCCGTATCCGTCAACCGTCAACTCCCCGTACAGTTCCTGCCCCCCATCCTCTGCCTGCTGCTGCTCACCTGGGGTGTCTGGCGCCGCTTTCAGGAACCTTCGAAGCTCGATGACGACATCTCCGCTGCCGTCGATGAACTCTCCTGATGGCTGCTCCATTGGAGTCCCGCCACCTCGCGGCATTCCACCACTCCTGCTTCCTTCACGATCCGTAAGCCCCCGTCTTCTCCAAGACCGACCGGCCGGCCCCACGCTTGCCCCGGCTCGCGACAGCACCTCCCGTCGGCGAGCCATCGGGTCATCAAAGCCCACAGCGACCGGCGGACCAGAATGCTGGATGTGTCTGGAACCATAGGGTGGCGCTCGAACAGCGAG
>CATMIM010000102.1 GCA_950068635.1 uncultured Candidatus Poseidoniales archaeon | reverse complement strand
CGATCTGGGCGGCGTTGTACGGGGCGAACACCAGATCCTCCGAGCCGAGGCGCGACGCGACGCGAGCGTCGAGCATGTCGGGAAACAGGAGATCGTTGGTGATGCCGATGATGCAGCAGCGAGAGTTTCGTAGTTCGTAGTTCAGGCTCGTCAGCGGATAGAGGACGCCGTCACCGCTCTTGTGCACCAGATGGTCTACCTCGTCGAGCACGATCACGTGCACCCCCCCGATGGCATCCATGTTCTCTTTCAGACGCTCGAGCACCTTGTCGGTCGGCCAGCCAGTGAATGGAATGGCGCTCTGCCCCTTGCGACTGAGGGAGTTGCCAATCTGCGCCAGTACCCTGTACTTCGTGTCGACAGTGCAGCAATTGACCTCGACGACGTGTACTGTCCGTCCGAGTTCTGCTCCTTTGGCGAGCAACTGCTGGGAGACGAATCGTGTCACCGCTGTCTTACCTGAGCCGGGCTGTCCGTAGAGCAGCATGTTCGAGGGAATCTGGCCCTGGAGAGCCTCCACTAAGTTATGGACGAGCGTCTTAATCTCACGCTCGCGATGCGGGAGCGCGCTAGGGGTGAAACCGTGGTGCAGAACCTCGCGGTTCTTGAACAGGCTCGGCTCGTCCAGTAGTTGTTCGAAAATATTATCGCTCATTTTCTAACAACTCCGACCCCCCTCACGCCCCGCCGCTCAGTTCACTTGCGTGTTCCTCACGACTCTGGCACAGGGAATCCGAGCGACGCTGGCAGGGTGTAATAAGCCTGTTTGCCGGCCACGGTGGAATCGCTCGATACGCGCGCCCCATGAGATTCAATTCATCTTCACCCCCCGCGCAATTGGAAGTGGTGTATAGATAACACCAATTCGGGAGCAGCAGAGCGTTCAGATGCACATTCTCGACAACGGGCGAATCTCCCGCAACAGGTGGTGCCGGCGCGGCTGCGAGCGGGTGAAGTCGAAGACTCGGATCGCCGACTTGGTCAGCAAGGATGGGCGTGGCTTCGCGAGGTGTCCGCGAACTCATTCCATCCTGAACAGGGCGCGCATTATCAGACGTATGAGAGATGTGATTATCTGAAATAAACCACACATTCAGGGATATATATTTGTAATTATATCTAACCTGTCCTCCATAGGTCTCAATTGGAAATCCGGGTGGTGCCGCTCTTTTCAAGTAGAAACCGGTCACCGTCGGCGACTTGAATGACATTGCGCGGAAGAGATGGAACTTCACCTGCAGATTCAGGCACCGACTCAGTGAACAGATGGGTGGCGAGGAAGGTCGTCTCTGGGCAGGCGCGCGCTAGGTCTGTGAGGGTCGATGGCTTGTAGTGGAAGTCCGAGGGAACCCCGTCGGGAATCCCGAGTTCGATGATCACCACGTCGGCGTCGGGAGCCCTGCGCTCGATCTCGGCGCACGGCCCGGAGTCCCCACAGTGGAGAAGGACCAGCCCAGATTCGTGTACCAGGCTGTAGCCGTGTGGTTCGGTCTCGGGGTTGTGATGCACCGGGTAGCGCTCGTAGGTCCACCCGCCGCCGACGCGCACCAGGCCCTCGATCTCTCCCGAGGAGTGTTCGTGGAAGCGCACCCGCTCAGCCAGCACATCACCCAGCGATCCCGGGAAGGCGAGATCGCACAGGTGACCCAGTCTCTGTTCTCCACCGGTGTGCGAGTGGACATCCAGCGTGTGCTCACCGTCCCGATCGGAGATGTAGCGCCTCTCGAGCAGCAGGAATGGGAATCCGAATGTGTGGTCGCCGTGCCAATGGGTCACCAGCAGAGTGTCGATCTCAGCCGGAGAGATGCCGGCGATGCGCAACTGCGCCAGCAACGTCGGCGGAGCGTCGATGAGCAAGCCGCCATCGATGAGCACCAGAGAATGCATCCTGCCAGTGGGACAGAACGCGTTCCCTGAACCGAGGAAGTGAACTTCGACCATCCCACATACCCCCGCTCGCGCTCGCGGTCTTGGTCCGCCGAATGATAAAGCATTCACCGACCGAGGCTGCTCGCCACCCCCCGTCGCAGCCGTGCCGACATGCTCTGTGTCAACCGCGCGCTGGTCGCTTGATGCAGCGTTTGATAAACCGGGGTTGGAACGGCCGTTCGACCTTGAGTTACAGAGGTGTGCGGGCAGGATTGGCATGAGCGACTGGAGCAGCAAGAACCCGTACATGGCGGAGTTGACGGAGAACTACTGTTTGACGACCGAGTATTCCAACAAGGAGACACGCCACTTTTCCGTCGCGCTGGGTGACTCGGGCCTCGAGTACAAGGCTGGCGACGCGCTCGCGATCATCCCGCACAACCCCCCGGAACTGGTGGCTGACCTGCTTGCGCTGCTCGGTTTCAGCGGAGAGGAGACTGTCGAGACCCACCTCGGTGAGCAAGAGGTCGGCCATGCTCTGCTGCACACCTATGAGATCCACCGCTTGAACAAGAAATTCATCAAGGGGCTCGAGCCGAAGTTCGACAGTTCTGCCAGACCAGTGGAGGTCCGTCTGGTCGGTCGCAGCCGCGCCGAGGTGTCATCAGGCGAGGCCACCCAGCAGTGGCATTGGTCCGGTGAGGATGAGGACTTCCCTGCGGACTTCCATCCCGTGGGTAGCGCGCTCGACCCGTCCTACACGCTCTGGTCCTCTCTTGTGGAGGATGATGAGGCGATGGAGAACTACATCTGGTCGCGCGACTACATCGACCTGCTGGGAGACTTCCCTCACCTCCTGTTCACGCCCCTGGAGTTCGTCTCCGGTCTCGATCGACTCAAGCCCCGTCTCTATTCGATCGCCTCGTCACCTGACGCCCACCCCGGCGTTGTCGAGTTGACCGTCGCCATCGTCCGCTACGAGTATCACGGACGCCCTCGAGGTGGCCTGTGCACAGTCTACCTCGCTGACCACACCGAACTCAACACCCCTGACATCCCGGTGTTCATGTCGCGCACCCGTTCCTTCGTGCTGCCTGAGGACGGGGATGTGGACATCATCATGGTCGGGCCGGGAACCGGTATCGCTCCCTTCAGGGCCTACCTTGAGCAGAGGGAGATCGACGGGGCGAAAGGGCACAACTGGTTGTTCTTCGGAGACCGAACTGAGAAGGGGGAGTTCCTCTATCGGGAACAGTTGCAGCACTGGCTGAAGACCGGTCACCTGACGCAGCTCGATCTGGCGTGGTCGCGCGAACCCGACAAACCGAAGGTCTACGTCCAGCATCTGATGCAGAAGCACGCCGCGGAGATCTGGGTGTGGATCGAGAATGGTGCCTACTTCTATGTCTGCGGCGACAAGAATTACATGGCCAAGGATGTCCACCAGACGCTCATCGACATCGTCGAGGAACATGGCGAGATGTCAGCCGATGATGCCAAGCAGTTCGTCGAGGTGGGCATGATGAAGGAAGAGAAGCGCTACCTCAGAGACGTCTACTGAACCTCATCCGGGTGATGGGTCAGGCTCTTGAACCGGGTTCTCTCGTCGAGTTTCATGTTCGAGCGAGTGCTCATCGCCAATCGAGGCGAGATCGCGCTCAGGATTCTCCGCTCGCTGCGCGGGCTGGGCTGTGAAGTCGCCATCGTGCACGGGCGCGAGGACAGGCTCTCTCTCCCTGTTCGCCTCTCCGACCATGCAGTGCCGCTCTATCTGGACAACCCGATCGATTCCTATCTCGACATCGATGCTGTCCTAGGAGCTGCCAAGGAGGTCGGAGCGCAGGCGATTCACCCCGGCTATGGGTTTCTGGCTGAGAACGCCGAATTCGTGCGCCGCTGTGAGGAGGAGGGCATCACGTTCATCGGCCCGTCCTCAGAGGTCATTCGCAATCTGGGTGACAAGATAGAGGCACGTCGGCTGATGCAGGAAGCAGGCCTGCCGGTGGCTGCCGGCAGTGACGAGCCGGTATCGAACGCGGACGAGGCGGCAGCACTCGCGACCGAGATCGGTTACCCGGTCATCCTCAAGGCGGCGGCGGGCGGCGGCGGCATCGGAATGCAGATCGTGAACAATGCCGGGGAGTTCGATTCGGCGCTCAAGTCGTGTCAGTCGCGCGCCGCCTCTGCCTTCGGCGATGATCGCGTGTTCTTGGAGAAGTTCATCGAGGGAGCCCAGCACATCGAGTTCCAGGTGCTCGCTGACGGAACCGACGCCGTGCATTTCGGCGAGCGGTTCTGCTCGATTCAGCGCCGCCACCAGAAACTGCTGGAGGAGGGGCCTTGGCTCTCGGATGAGGTGCGCGCGGAAATCGGAGAACTAG
Source organism: uncultured Candidatus Poseidoniales archaeon (assembly GCA_950068635.1). Classification (GTDB taxonomy): domain Archaea; phylum Thermoplasmatota; class Poseidoniia; order Poseidoniales; family Thalassarchaeaceae; genus JAKUTA01. The sequence goes on along the minus strand of CATMIM010000102.1, from coordinate 1,193 downwards.
TGTGTGAGGGAGCGCGGTCGGTGGGCTACCGCGGGCTGGCGACCTTCGAGTTCCTCCGTGATTCATCGGGCGAGTTCAACTTCCTCGAGGTCAATCCACGGGTGCAGGTCGAGCACACGGTGACCGAGATGTTGACCGGTCATGATCTGGTGAGCCTTGGTATTCGCGTCGCTTCGGGCGAGTCGCTACCGCTGTCGCAGGAGGACATCCACTTGTCCGGCCATGCGATCCAATGCCGCATCAACGCCGAGGATCCACGTCAATTCACCCCCTCACCAGGAAGGTTGTGGGATTGCCACTTCCCTGCTGGCTTCGGTGTGCGCGTGGACACGCACGCGCACGTGGGATACGACATGCCTGGTTGCTTCGATTCACTGCTGGCCAAGTTGATCGTCTGGGGGCCAGACCGCGAGCGAGCGATCGCCGGCATGCGCAGCGCGCTCGCAGAGACGACCCTGATCGGGGTGGAGACGGTCATCCCACTGCATCAGGCGATCATGGACGAGCCTGACTTCCAAGCCCGGCGGGTTACGATCGCCTATCTGGACGAGCATCCCAACTTGCTCTAGCCCAGACGCTGTAGTCCGGCGAAGCTCAATTTGTCCGCCTCCGACACCCCGGTGCTGGACCGAAGGGAGACGAAGCTGGAGGGTGCTTCCGGTCGCTGCTGTTTCTCCCCATCGAGCAGTTTCTTGATGTCCACCTCATCCCCTGTGGACAGGCTGCGCAGGATCTCGGCGGCGAGGTCGTCAGCGATCCTGCCGCCTCCGCTTCGAGTGAGCAGGTCGAGTCGCTCGGAGATGTCCGCCTGCGCATCCTGGTCGGCACGCAGGCGCAACAGTTGCGTGGAGACGAGTTCTGCATCCCGTGGCTCGTCGTCGTCGAAGCCGTCGTCGTCACCGTAGGTGTCGCGATATCCATCTGCTGGATCCCGTCTGAGGATCCGACCCATCTTCCTCCCACTGTTCCCGATCTGCTTGAGCCGTGGGCTGACCCAGGCGCGTATCGAAGCGAACGCGCTGCGCTCACTGGGTCGTCGGGTGGCTGGCTTCAGTCGCAACCGTTCGAATTCTGGGCGCGTGGCGCGCATCCTCTGCAGGGTCGGGTACTCCTCAAGCGGGTCGCCGAGCGGCGCATGCCGTCCTTGCGTACCATCGCCAGGTACCTTGGGAGGCCTGTATTCTCCCTCTGCC
>CATMIM010000101.1 GCA_950068635.1 uncultured Candidatus Poseidoniales archaeon | reverse complement strand
ACACCGTGGGTGGACGGGGAACAGGACTGGCCGCAGTTCGGTCGCTACGGTTCGCGGAATATGAGCGCACCGGCCCACTCCACCACCGGCGGTCCTGGTGAAGGGCAGGTGTCCGCAGTGACCACCCTGGCCACCATCGACGAGCCTGCGCTCAACTGGCGTCACTACGCTGCCGAGGATTACGGAGTCGACTCGCTGGCGGTTCCGGTGGGCGACTTCTCCGCCAACATCAACGTCACCGGAGAGGCATCCGAGAGATGCGCCGGTGGCAGGCTGATGCCGGTGTTCATCCACCAGCAGGATGTCGGTGGCAGCGTTCATTCGATCATGAAGATCGTCGACGGAGATGATTCTCGCACAGCCTGGCAGGTGGATCTCGGCGCCACGGACCCGGTGAAGACAGCACCAGCGCTCGTCGATGTGAACGATGATGGCAGATTGGAGATCGTCGTCGCCTACGATGCCCAAGGGACCTTCACCCTGGAACTCTGGTCGCCGAGTCTCTCCTGCAACGATGCTGGTTGGAACAGCGGGGGACACACCAGCGAACGCCTGTGGCAGTGGAGTGACCCGGCCCTCGCCATCACCACCACCTCCCCGTACATCTGGGCCAACCACAAGATAGGAACACAGTTGCTCATCGCTGACCTGCAGCTCGACGGCTCGCCCGAGGTCGTGCTCTCATTGGTCAACGAGGCCAACGAACAACCGGTCATCGCCGCCATCCCACTCGTGTCCGGTGGCCCACCAGACCCCCTCTGGCAGGTGACTCTGGACAATGGAGAACTCCCCTCTGACGCTGCGTGGGTGCAGATCGACGACACCAACTCCGCTGTGCTGCTCACCACCATCGATCCCGACGACGGGAACATGTGGATATGGCGCCTCAACGGCGCGAGCGGTGCGCCTCAATGGGGAGGCAAGACGCTGAACAACCTCGATGGAAACACCGACACACCGCACATCCGGCTCCCAGGTCCGGTGTTGGCTCAATTGGATGGCGACCCACTGCCTGAGATGATAGTGACCATTCCTTCCGACGTCGACGGTGGTGGCACCGGTGATGGTGCAGAATTCCAAGGCAGGGACATCATCGATGGGACGCTGCTGTGGGAGTTCCGCGCCAGCAACGGCTTCGCAGATGCACCTCCACACCCAGTGGACAAGGATGGTGACGGGCAGCATGACCGAGTCTGTTGGGCCACCTGGTATCGTGTGGATGCCGACAGGCATGGAATGGTGGGATGTCACGACCTGACCGAGGGTCAATCTCCGACGAAGGCATGGTCACATGTCCTCGACCGTGGTGGCGGAAACCTGAACGACGAGATTGCTGTCTCACCCCCATTCTCCTTGGATCTCGATGGTCAGGGCCAGCCTGACATCCTGCTCGCTTTCGGTCAGAAACTGTGGGCATGGGAGGGGGAGTCCGGCACCCAGGCTGGCATCGGCCAAGGTTGGGTCACCGAACTGTCACTCCCGCACCGGACATGGGCAGCGCCGGCACTGGCTGACATCGACGGAGACGGTGCCCTCGACGTGCTCATCGGTGACATGCTCGTCTCGCGTGCGCGCGCGGACGTGCGCCCCTTCGTCGATGGTCGCGGCATTCAGTTCAATCCGAGCCAACCGGACCCCGGCGAGACGTTCACCCTGACCGCCTACGTAGAGAACGTCGGCACCGAAACGACCGACGCCGCTGTGGACGCGGTGCTCTACTGGGACGGTGCCGAGATCCACCGCGAACGCATCGACTCACTCGACCCCGTCTCACCGACCGGCAACGGAGACTTCGCCAGCTTCAGCATAGACCTCAGCGCGCCGCTCGGCAGCCACACGGCGCGCATAGAACTCGACCCGCACACCAATATCACCCAAGCGCGCTACGACAACGATCAGCAGACCATTCCGCTGGTCATCGTCGAGCCATATTCTGTGTCGATCGCGATTCCCGCCGACCCGGTCCGCGTCGACCCGGGCTCCAGCATCCAGACGAGTCTGGTGGTCACATCCACTGGACGGCTGGCTGGTGAGTGGACCCTCTCTGTCAACCCGACCGGACTGCCGCAGAACTGGACGGTGAACGAGATCACCCCCGGCGGCTCCAGTGGAGTGCACATCGGAGTGGGGCAGACCTGGAACATGGTGCTCGAGGTGTCAGCTCCCGAGGATGCGCTCGGCTCGGATGCAGGCTCGCTCTCGCTGACGATGACGCTCGACAGTGACACGAACATCAGTTACACCAGTCTGCTTCCCATCGAGGCGAACCGCACCCGAGGCCTGTCGGTGCGCGGCCCCGATGGAACGAGCGTCAGTTCCGGCATGGGGCTCCCCGGAGGATACGCCGAAGCATGGCTGCTGGTGGAGAATCTCGGTAACGCGGTGGAGACGGTGACCGACAGGGCATGGGATCAGACGGCGTGGGGAAACGACCTCACCCTCCACGACGACTCGGGGGAGGTGAACATCCTCACCCTCGCGCCCGGTGAGCAGAGAGAGCTGCTCGCCCACCTGCCAGTCCCTTCATCGGCGGGACTTGGAGAGAACGTCTCGACCACGCTGACCATCTGCATCGGAACCGGTGATGACGAGGTCTGTCGTTCGATGACGCTCACCTTCAACGCTAACGCAGTGCGCATGTCCCCACCCAACATCCGCAGCGTTCCCGCCGATGGACTGCAATGGAGTGCTGACATAGCCCTCCCAGCAGGTGTCTCTGAACTTGAATGGGACCTGGCTTCCTCCGGCATGTTCCAGTCGGGCTGGACATGGAGTGCATCAGGCGCCCTCTCCTTGGTCGGAGGCACACTCACAGCCACAGGCGCTGCAGGCACCACCGTCAGCGGTGGATTGACCCTCGACCTCCCGGTTGACGCCCCGCCCCTGTTCCATCCGTTCAGCGCCGTGGAGGCGAACCACAGCTCCCACGACCTCGAATTCTCGCTTCGTGTGTTGCAGGTGCATCGCGCCTCGCTGCAGATCATCGACCCGACCACGGAACCGGTGCTGCTCAACGTGACCGAGCCCGGATGGTTCGTGCTGCGACTGGAGAACCCAGGCAACGGTCCTGACACCTACAACCTCACGGGATCGGTCAAACCCAATGCTAACTTCAGCGGCGACTCAGGGGTCACTTTCTCGATTCCCTCGCCCACGTACAGCATCGGTGCTGCGGGCCTGCGACAGGTTCCGGTGCAGGTCACGCTCCCGGATGACACACCCGCGCGGCAGGGCATGCTCATCGAATTCGAACTCCACTCGCATGGGGATGTGGCGGTGCGCGCCACCGCGGTAATCGAAATCGAAGCGCGTCAGGACCACCGCTGGAATCTGAGCCTTACACACGCAGGCAGCACCTATCTGGGGGCCGCTGAACTGTTCATCCAGCCCGACGGGACGACCGACCTGACGCTCACGGCCACCAACATCGGTAACTTCCCGGATACGTTGTCCATCACGAGCACGTTATCGGTAACGCCCACCGGCAATGACAACGACACCGCCTGGACGGCGACCGATGATGCGACTCAGGAACTCCTGGTGAACACTTCCGAACAACTCACCATCTCGGTGGATGTCCCCAGCCTGGCCTGGAACGGGACCACCACGGAGCTGACCTTGCAACTGGAGGCCGGCGGCATCTCGCTCGGACAGTTCGCGGTGACGCTCGAGGTGAGCCATCGTCCAGCATGGAAGGTGTTCTCGACCGGAGGCGGTCTCGATGTTGAACCGGGTGGCTCCAGCATCTCACTGATCGTCGAACAGCGGGGCAACCTGCCCTCAGTGCCGTTCATCACCGCAGCCATCGATGGTTTCGGCTGGAACGTGAGCACTGACGAGTCGCTTCCGGTGCTCGAACCGGGTGAATCCGCAGTGCTTAATCTGCTCGTCACACCCCCCGAAGGCGCTCAATCCGGTCCAGCCGTAGAACTGACGGTACGCGCCCGAAACGGAGATGGAAGCGGCGTGGGAGAGACCATCCTGCCGGTCAGGATCAGGCCGATACTCGACTTCCAGGCGTCGATGCCCACGGGCGATTGGGAGCAATGGCTCGTCTCTCCAGATGGAGGACATGTGCGCATCTCATTGGCGAACACCGGAAACGCCCCGAATCCGATTCATGTCGAACTGTCCGGACTTCCACAGGGGTGGCAGCCGAGTGAGGCGGACATCACGCTCGCTTGGGGCGAGGTGCGCGGCCTGCCGCTGAATCTGGTGCCTGCAGGCGACTGGGACGGCTCGAACGTCTCAGTGCAGATCAGGCTCACCGACGGAGCGGGCAACGTGCGGGTGCTCGATGTCACGGTCCTCTCCAGCACCCACGCATGGGCCACCAGCCCGGTCATGTGGGGAGTCACGGGGGATTCCCACGTGCTGAGGTTCCATGGGGCAGGCATCCAAGCGGTGGCCGACCAGCAGCTCGGCCTGCTGGAAGCGCACGACGACGGCTGGCTGCTGCCGGTGGCCGACCAGGCGAATGGCCTGTTGACCCTCTCCACAGGAGACGGTCCCGTGTCCCTCGCCTACGACTCACACGCCAGCGTGCGCCCGTCCCGCTCAGCATCCTGCACGCTGGCGAGCAACCGCACCGTCCCGATGGCTACCTGCCAGATAGGTAACGGCAGCGCCGATTTCGACTGGACCGCGCTGCTGCGCATGTCCGATGGCACGATCATCGAGCAGGTGAACGGGAGGACGCTCGCCAACCAGATGCAGTCGTTCAACATCAGCGCGCTAGATTGGGACCCACCAGCGGGAGTGCATGAAATCGAGGTGCTCGTGTTCGACGGCTCCGGAATGCTGGTCACTCGCGCTGAGACCACGATCATCGAGCGGCAGAGCGGATGGAACATCGGGTTGACTCTCGAACAGAGCGATGATGACACCGAAGTGAGCGCACTCATCCATCGCAGCAACCACCAGGTGCTCAGCGACGCAGTGTGCACCTTGACGCTCACCCAAGCGGAATGGAGCAGCATCCACAGGGTGAACATGACAGTGGAGATCGCACCCAAGCTCACACTCGACCGCCCACCGATCGACTCCGACGAACCACTCGTCGCCCGTCTCGCCTGCGCCGCCCCGTGGGACATCGATGACGACCCCTCAGATGACACAGCCTCGCTCTTGCTGCGCGAACCAACGTCTGTGGCCGTGCTCACGAACGACTGGGTGATCGGCATCGGAGCGGCCGTGATTCTGCTCGCCGCCCTGTGGCTCGCAGGGTTCATCCAGCCAAGACCGAAGCGAAAGCGGAAGCGGCGAGTGCAGCGGACCAAGCCGGCCGCGAAGGCGCGAACGCAACCCCCACCTGAGAAGAAGGCGAAGCGGAGCCGGTCTGCCGACTACGGTGGCGAGATGCATCTCGAAGGCGACGAGCAGGATCCGGAACCCGTGGAAGAGGTGGACGAGGGAGCCATCTCAGAGATGCAGGAGGGCCTCATCGAGGTGGATGATGCTCCCGTGGAAGAGGAAGAGGTGCTCGATGAGTTCGAGAAG
>CATMIM010000100.1 GCA_950068635.1 uncultured Candidatus Poseidoniales archaeon | reverse complement strand
GAGAAATTGGATGAATCGGGTACCGACCATCGCAGATGGAGAAGGGCAATCCGAGATCAATACATCATCTTGGGAGTGATAGCGAGTGAGCCCGAAGGTGTCAATCAAGGAAGATTGGTGAGAATTCTGGGAATACCAGTGAATGAGGAGGCTAGTCGCAAGTATGCCGCCAACATAGTTCGTGCTGCGAAGATCGCGTTGTCAAGATATGCGAACGAAGCAGGCATTGAGGGTGGATTGTTCAAACAAGCCAAGGGACACGGCGTGAATCGCGTCTATGCGTTCAGGGACGAATCAATGCGCAAACTGACTTACAAATGGGTGCAGTCACTGAGCGCCGGTGAATTGATTCCAGAACCTCTTGGCGGCTCTCAGGATTGATTCACGAGCAGCCGGTGGTCTCACCGCATGCGTTGCACTTCAGGCAGGTCCCGTTCCTCGTCATCTGACTCTGGCCGCAGTTCTGGCAGATGTCTCCGGTGAAGCCGCGTTCGCGGGAGATTCGTACCCGCTCCATCTCCTCATCAACGTCGGTCGGGAAATCGAGGGTCATCTGGATGTCCCGCTTCTCCCCCGCCACGCGCATCAAACCATCGGGGGTCTCCTCCGGTCGGCTGATCGAGGTGTACTCCAAGTCCTCCGCCGACACATTTGCCAAGTCGTCTTTACCGAGATACTTGATGGCCAACTCTCGGAAGATGTAATCGACGATGCTGGTCGCCATCTTCACCCGGTTGCTCCCTCCTTGGACTATTCCGCTTGGCTCGAACTTCTGCCAGGTGAACGACTTCACGAACGCCTCGAGCGGCACTCCGTACTGCAGTCCGATGGACACTGCGATGGCGAACTGATTGAGCAGCGAGCGCCATGCAGCCCCCTCCTTCGAGGTGGTGATCATGATCTCACCCAGTTTCTCGTCCTGATAAGCGCTTGAAGTGAGATAGACGGTGTGCCCACCGAGCCGCGCCTTGAGTGTGTGCGAATTGCGTTCGTCCGGGAGGGCCCGGCGCACGGCGACATAGTTGTGCACGAGCGCCTCGGCGACCGGTCTCGCCTCTGCCGGTGCCAGCGGTAGTTGTTCGACCGCCTGATCGACCATCTTCTGGAGGGGAGCCATCTCGAGTGGTTCGGTCATCATGTCAGAGTCATTCTCCACGAGGACACTGTTGTCCACCAGAGCGGATGTCAGGGGTTGCGACAGTTTGCTTCCGTCACGGTACAGCGCGCACGCCTTGTTACCAGTCTCCCAACTGCGCACATAGGCGTTCTTCACGTCGTCGATGGTGACATCGGCGGGCATGTTGATCGTCTTGCTGATCGCCCCTGAGATGAACGGCTGCGCCGCCGCCATCATGTCCACATGCGCCTTCCAGGGAATGGAGCGCTTACCGATCCTGCCGCATGGCTGGGCACAGTCGAACACCGCCAGATGCTCCTCCTTGAGGCCCGGTGCTCCCTCGACGGTCAAGCGGCCGAAGATGTGGTCCTCGGCGAGTTGAACCTCCGCTCTGCTGAATCTGAGATGGGTGAGCAGGTCGAATGTAGGCGCATCCATCTGCGCCTCATCGAGTTCGAGCACCTCCTTGCAGAAATCAATTCCAACAATCTCAGGGGAGAACAGGCCGCGGATCCCAAGCACCTTCGGAATGGCGTCATCGAGCTTGCTCAGCTCTGCTTCGGTGAATCCCAGGTCCATCAGCGTGCCTTGGCTTATCACAGGACAGTCGACCAGCGAACTGGTTCCCAGCACGTAGTCCATTATCCGCTCCACCGCGACTTTCGAGTAGCCCTGTTTGCGCAGGCCGGCTGGCATTCCCGTCATGGGAATCTTGAGCATGCCTCCCCCAGCGAGATCCTTGAATTGGACGAGCGAGTACTGCGGCTCGACACCGGTGGTGTCCGCCCCCATCACCAATCCGATGGTTCCGGTGGGCGCGATGACGGTGGTCTGAGCATTGCGGTAGCCGTGCTCTTCTCCCTTCCTGACAGCCGCCTCCCAGGCGGCGCAGGCCGCCTCGTGCAGGTCCTTGGTGCACTTCTTGGGGTCGATGGCCACTGGCAGCACGCTCAGCCCCTCATACTCGTTGATAGGAGCGTCGTACGCAGCGCGCATGTGGTTGCGCATGACGCGCATCATCGGCTCGCGGTTGTCCTCGTACTGTTCGAACGGACCGAGGAACGAAGCCATCTCGGCTGAGGTGCGGTAGGATTGGCCTGTCATGATGGCGGCCAAGGCTCCGCAGATGGAGTAGCCGCGTGGGTCGTCGTAGGGGATGCCCATGTGCATCAGCAGCGAGCCGAGGTTGCAGAAGCCGAGCCCGAGTGTGCGAGTCTCATAGGACAGGCGGGAGATCTTCTTGGATGGGAACTGCGCCATCACCACCGACAATTCGAGGGTGATGGTCCACAGGCGAATCGAATGCACGTAGTCGTCGACGTTGAACTTGCCCTGATCCATGTCGTGGAACTTCAGCAGGTTGAGACTCGCCAGATTGCAGGCGGTGTTGTCGAGGAACATGTACTCGCTGCACGGATTCGATCCGTTGATGCGCCCACTGTTGGGGCAGGTGTGCCAATCGTTGATCGTGGTGTCGAACTGTATTCCCGGGTCGGCACATGCCCAGGCAGCATAGGCGATGTCATCCCACAGGTCGACTGCGGGCATGGTCTCGTTGGGAACCGGGTCGCGGCCCTCCTCCTTCGCCTTCTCCAGTTCGGTGCGCCAGTAGAGGTTCCATTCGCCGCCGGATTCCACTGCGTGCATGAACTCGTTGTCCGCCCTCACCGAATTGTTGCTGTTCTGGCCTGACACGGTCAGGTAGCCGGCGCCCTGCCAGTCAGAATCGAAATTCTGGAAAGTGACACTCTCCCATCCTTGGTCAGCGAGGTCGAGTATGCGCTTGATATGCGGCGGAGGGATGTTCGCATTCATCGCTTGGCTGATGGCGCGTGCCAGTTGCTGGTTGCGTCTGGTGTCGAGTTTGTCTGCCGCGTCTCCATCCCAATCGTTGACGGCTGCGAGGATGCCGTTGGTGTGCTTCTGCAACGCCGCTGCGCCGGTGATCAACGCCGACACCTTCTCCTCCTCTTTCATCTTCCAGTTGACGTATTCGCGGATGTCTGGATGATCGAGATTCAGTGTTACCATCTTCGCTGCTCTCCGAGTGGTTCCACCCGACTTGATCGCTCCTGCCGCCTTGTCGAGGATCATCAGGAATGACAGCAGGCCACTGCTCTGACCACCACCCGAGAGCGGTTCGCCCGCGGCGCGCAGATTGGAGAAGTTGCTGCCGGTTCCTGAACCGAACTTGAACAACAACGCTTCTCGCGAGATCAGGTCGGTGATCGAGTCCGGCCCGACCAGTTTGTCTTCGATGCTCTGGATGAAGCATGCGTGTGGTTGTGGCCGCTCGTACGCATTCTTCGAGAGGGTGTCCTCATCTGTGAGTGGATTGACGTACCAGTGTCCTTGGGCCGGACCTTCGATTCCGTATGCCCAGTTCAGGCCGGTGTTGAACCACTGTGGGCTGTTCGGCGCCGAGCACTGGCTGGCAAGCAGGTAGCACATCTCGTCATAGTACGCGCGCGCGTCCACCTCGCTGACGAAGTAATCATGCTTCCAACCCCAGTAGGTCCAGCAACCCGCCAAACGATGGAACAACTGCTTGCCGCTGGTCTCACGCCCGACCCACTCCTCCTCGCTCATCCCCTTGCGCATCTCTATGTTCGGTGCGCTGCGCCAGAGCCATTCGGGAACGTCATCCTCCGGGATCTTCGCGAGGTGGTCCATCCCAGGGACAACTCTGCGCAGGTACTTCTGCGCCGCCACCGTAGCCGGCACTCCTTGGAATCCCTCAGGGAACTCCACACCCTTGATCTCGTGAGCCAGACTGCCATCAGGGTTGCGGATCTCGATGTCGTCGATGAACCAGTCGAACTGCTCCCACACCGGGCTGTCATGAGAGGTGAAACGACGCTCGATGACCAGGCCCCGCTCCGCCCCCCCGACCTCGGTTTCACCCCTCGTCTTGGACTGCAAATATGTTCCCACCATGGCATTTTCGCCGCACGCCGACCGTTGTCCACTTGCTAGGTGTCCACATCGTCCGAGCGGGATTCCCCTGCGCTATGGAGGGTCTTTAATGGTTAGTGATTCAACTGGCCCAGTGAGCCGTGGAAGAGCGCAATTGTCCGACTCTCCGGTCAGGCAGGAACATGGTTCCGAGCCAGTTCTCTGACTGTTTGGATGATAATTAACATGGTCTTCATCTGTACGTGGTCACCCCCTGACCCCGTTCCTTGGGTTTTCAATTGTATTCGTGGAATATGCTCGGCGTTCGGTGCCCGGGCCCTTCAACGATTCTCTTGAATTGTTAATGGAAAAGTAGCGCACCGCGCGGGGGAACTCCTTTCAACGCGCGGCAACGGGAGCCAGCCGTACGCCAGCGTCGGCGCGGGAAGGTGTGAGATATGCTGGAACCAGAACAGATCATGCACGCGCTGATGATTCTCAACATCGAGTCCACCGGTGGACTCGACGATTCAGTGATGACCCAGATGAGCGACCACCTCGGCGTCGACGACGAGGACATGTTGGCGGCCGGAGAGCACATCGAGAAGCATAGGGACGACGGTGACTGGGGCGGCAGGCGTGCTGCTGTGCTCGAACGGTCACTGAAGAGAGTCAACGAGGGGTTGTCGACCGGTCGACTGCCTGAAGAAGGGACACTGTCTCAGGAGATTCGAGGACTCATGCAGGAACACGCGCCCGAAGACGAAGACGATGGCGAGGTGGACCCGTTCGAAGAGCTTGGCGTGGTGAGCGGTGCGGCAGGTGCTTCAGGTGCGGCGGACGCCGGCGAAGACCTGCTGGCCGACCAGCCCGTCGTCGATCATGTTGAGAGCGAACTTGAGCATCCGCTGCGCCGTGGGGCTCTTGGAGTTGATCTCCGCCGCCCATTCCAGCGCCGTCTCCTCGAGCACCTGGTGGTCGGCGACCTCGTTGACCATGCCCATCCACCGCGCCTGCTCGGCCGAGTAGTCCCGCCCAAGGAAGAAGACCTCCCTGGCCAGCTTCTGACCTATCTGTCGCGCTAGGTAGGCCGAGCCGAAGCCACCGTCGAAACTGGCCACATCGGCATCGGTCTGCTTGAACACGGCGTGCTGCCTGCTGGCGATCGTGAGGTCACAGACCACGTGGAGGCTATGGCCCCCACCCACGGCCCACCCTGGCACGACTGCGATGACGACCTTCGGCATGAACCGGATGAGCCGCTGGACCTCCAGGATGTGGAGCCGACCTGTCCGGGCCGGATCGATGGTGTCGCCGGTCTCGCCGTCGGCGTACCTGTAGCCGTCGTCGCCGCGGATCCGCTGGTCGCCCCCCGAGCAGAACGCCCAGCCCCCATCGCGGGGTGAGGGGCCGTTGCCGGTCAACAGGACTGTGCCGATTCTGGGGGACATGCGGGCGTGGTCAAGCGTTCGGTACAACTCGACGACCGTCGAC
>CATMIM010000099.1 GCA_950068635.1 uncultured Candidatus Poseidoniales archaeon | reverse complement strand
CGGATCCAGGCCGCGGCAAGTGGGGTAAGGTGAACAGCGTCGTCTGGAAGGATGAGACGGGCGAGATGCGCATCCGCCACGAATCGATTCCATCGATGCCGGAGGGCCTGCGCGATCTGCTGGACGCCAGCGACCTGGACGAGGAGGAGTGACGATGGCTGAAGAGGTGACGTTCCGGGTGTTCCGCGGCGAGCCGGACGACGAGGGTGTGCCATGTGGCGAGATGGTCGACTACACGGTGGCGCTCGACGAGGGGATGGTGGTGCTCGATGTCATCCACAGAATCCAGGCCGAGCAAGCCGCTGACCTCTCATGTCGCTGGAACTGCAAGGCGGGCAAGTGCGGCTCGTGCAGCGCGGAGGTGAACGGGATGCCTCGCTTGATGTGCATGACCCGGATGGAGGACATCCTCGAAGAGACACCCCCCGGGGAGCCGGTGGTGATCAAGCCGATGCAGACCTTCCCCCTGGTGAGGGATCTGGTGGCCGACGTCTCATGGGCGTACGAGATCGATCAGAAGATCACGCCGATCTCCGGTCCGGATGAACCCGATTGGAAATTCCACCAGCAGGAAGCGGATCGAATGCAGGAGTTCCGTTCGTGCATCGAGTGCATGCTGTGCGTGGACACCTGCCACGTGTTACGCGAGCACAAACTGTTCGAGGAGTTCGCCGGACCGAGATTCTTCGTGCGCCTCGCAAACTTGGAGATGCACCCCCTGGACACCGAGGACCGTCTGGCTAAGGTGAAGGACGATTATGGGATCGGCTACTGCAACATCACCCGCTGCTGCACGGATGTCTGTCCGGCTGGAATCAACATCACCGACAACGCGATCATCCCGCTCAAGGAGAGGGTGGTCACCGAATATTACGACCCGCTGGCGTGGTTGGCCCGTAAACTCAAGTTGAGGAAATGAACAGCTCATCACGGCTGGGGAACGTGCATCGAACAGCCACTGCATCATTGTAGACATAATCGCAGGATTTTGAAAAGAAATGGCCGGCCCGGGGGCGCCGAAGCGCCCCACGAACCGGCCGTTCGCATGTCTTGTGTGTTGAGCCTTGGTGTATTGGTCAGACTTGCTGATCAGAGGTGGTCGACGCGCTGCTTCTTCACGTTGGCCTTCCAAACCTTGGCGGGGAGCCACGCTGGGCCTCCCTTGGGCTTGGCGACCTGCTCGCGCCACCCACTGAACACGTGCACCCTCTTGGTACCGCGCTCGCGCAGGCTGATGTCTGTCTCTCCGCGGCTAGCCGCCTTCAGGGCTGCGCCCCGAGGCTGCTTGCTCGCGAACACTTGGCTCGTGTCCTTTCCGCCCTTCATCAGGACGAAGTATTTCTTATCACCCATTTTGGCAATCTCCGTGGTTCGCGGTTCCACGGTACTTACTTAAGGATTGGGCCGTAAAAACGCTATACTGCGTCCCATTCGTCGTTTTGTTCGTTCTCCCGCTACAGCCATCCGAAGGCCGATTCAAGGCACCGGAAACCGGAATTTTCCTCGGTTGATAGGAATATCGTGCCGAATAATAACGACCCGGAAGTGTACTCTAGAGCAGTACCCCGAACAGCGTCGCGCGGTGCTACAACTCCGCGCCCGCGAGAGTCTTCGTGTCAGTCACACCCTCGATCTGGCGTATGTGATCGACGACCGCGGCGGCGATGTCGCTCATCCTGCCAGCGGTCATCTTGACGATGATGTCGTAGTCACCGAACAGCAGTGTCGCGTCCTGTACCATGTCAAGCCCAGCGATGCTCTGGAACACCTCGAGCTCGCTGCCCGGCTTCACGTTGATGAGCACATATCCGACTGCCATTGTTCGGTGGTGAACGGCGAATAGAGATGAATGTTCTTGTGCGCGTCACAGGCCCGGTGGCACTCGCATTGGCGGGGTTCACTCTTCGCTGTCGAGGAACTCGTCCAAGATGGAATCCTGTTCTGCTTGCTCCTCCGTACTCACCTCGTCCGGATGGTCGTCCGAGAAGATGGGCGATTCCCCCTCACCGGTCGGATCCTGTGCCATCTGCTGCAGTTCCAGACTCTGGACACCCTCCTTGTAGGAATCCTCCGGTGCCGCCCACGCCGTGTCCTGCTCGATGACCTCGTCGCTCATCTCCATGCTCCTGCGCCGTAGCAGAAGTGAACTGAGAGAAGCGAAGAGCAGGAGCAGCAGAAGACCAGCGGCGACCGCCGCGAACGCCGTCATGTAGAATTCGTCAGGGGTGGCCGCCGACTGTTCCTCATCAGTTGGATCCACCTCCTGCGCCGCCAGGCCGATCTCACCCGAGGTCGCCGCAGCCTGGTTGCCGTGCGCATCGGTGCAGCCGACGGTCAGGATGAACGGGGCGCCTTCGGCGGGCGGCCACCAGGTCGGAGCGAGACGGCCGTCGTTGCCGGGGGATTGCTGAGCCTTGAGCACTATCGAGGCGTTCTGGTCACGTACCAGCACGACGCAGTCAGTTCCCTCATGACCATCTGGGTCGTTCACCTGCAACTCGAGCACGTTCGCTTCACCGACACTCACCTCGGTGGGCAACGCATCTATGTCGATCCGCGGCTCACCGTAGGCGATCTGGAATGTCCATTCGTTCGTGCCGCGCAGCCCATCGACGTCGGTGGCGATGGCGAGCAAGGTGGCTTCTCCCTCGCTGAAGCGGTTGTCCACGAGCAGCTCGAATCCCCACATGTAGTGGCGAGTGTCCGGAAACTGGCAGTCAGGCCAATCGACGGGCGAGGAGGTCATCGGAGCGATGGTTCCCGACTGCGCCACCGTGAACGATACTTCTTCGAGCATCCGATGTGCGTCCATCGATATCCAGCCCCGTTGCGGCGTGCCCCTGATGAGTTCGAGAGGACCGCCCTCACACAAGCCTATGTCGAGTACTTCCGGGGGTTGCATGTGCAACAGCCAACTCGCTGAGAACTCCCTGGTCATGCCAGTCAAGCCATCGTCGGTGAGGGTCAGCGAGAGTTCCAGGTCCCCGGGCACCAGCATCCCGTCTGCGAGCGGCAGACGAAACTCGACCGTTCCATTGGAGGACTCGTCGATCTCCACATCCAACGACCGCGGAACATGTCCCGGCCAGGTCGTGGTCAATCGACCGAAGTAACCTGTCAGCGGGTCATCGACGTCACTCATCGTGATGCGCACCCATTCACCCAATCCACGGGCGAACTGCTGTTCCACACCCGATGGGTCGATCAAGGTCAACTTCGCTTCCCATGGAACATCATCCACAGGGATCGTGCGTGTGTTCCACAGTGCCCCCAGATGGTCGTAGAGGTGCAGTTCGGCAGATTGGCGCGGACTGCCCCATTCGATCATCCAGAACGCCGAGTAGCAGTGCAGCAGAGGGTCGGTGGAATTCACGGGCTCGCCGGCGCTCACCACCCCGCGCGTGGCTATGAACACCGGAATCGCAACCGTCGCGTCGTGGTCCGCATCGACGACGCAGGCGGTCAGCGTCTGCTCCACGCCGCGGGTGACCCCTGAGAGTGCTGGGTCGGACAACGGGCTGGCGCCGTCCCAGTCATCCTCGTCCACACCGGCGACGTGGATGCCATGCCACGTCGCGGTGGCATCGGTCACCTGCAGTCCGTTCGGAACCTCCAGCAGGTCGACCAGCCCTTGGGCGTCGTGCACCTCCGCGAGCAGGTCGAGCGTGCCGACGGGGATGTCCGTCGGCACCGAGAGGCTCGCATACCATTCGACCGAATCCGAACTCGACGACTCGATGAACGTCCACTCATCGCCACTGCCGTTCAGGCGCCAGCCGAGGCGGGCGCGCACGACCCCGAAGTCATCGCTGACGAGCGTCGTGCAGCCGACGACATCGCCACGAGCGGCGATCAGCGTCGAGCAGGATAGAGACTCGGCGACGGGGGGCTCGTTGACCTGCAGGTTGAGGATGCCCAGATTGTTGTCGACGATGCGCTCGGGGCTGCTCCAGTTTCCAGCGACGTAGCGAACCACGTACTCGTTGAATCCCACGCGCGTGGGCGTGAGGTTGAGCGTCAGAATCACCCGGCTGCCAGACTGGTCACCAGGTGGCATCACCACCGTGTGGTTCGCCAGCAGCGTGCCACCGACCCTGTCACGCACCTCGAGGTAACCGTTCGCCTCCCCCGGCCCGAGGTTCTCCAGCAGCACCTCGACACTGCCGTTCACCCCGATGGACAGAGTGCCGTTCGTGCGCACCGCACTGACGTTGATGTCGTGCAGGATGTCGGAGTAGGCGGCCATCTTGGGATCCCCCACCACCGTGCCCATCCACGATATGAGCGGGTTGGAGGCGTAGTAGACCTCGGCGAGGTTGTAGCCGTAGGCGTAGTAGGGAAGCAGCACATTCGGGTACGAGACAGCCGTCAGGTATGGCTCGTAGACGTAGCCCTTCACCCCGGACACCCCATCCTCCAGCAGGTCGGCCACCAGACTCTGTCCATAGCCCGTGTCCCAGTTGAAGGAGCGGCCGCCGGTGCTCACCGCCGTCTCGGCGATCGAGCCGTCGACCCACTCGAAATGCGGCCTGATGGCCCTCAGGTTCATGCTGTCGAAATAGACTGAACCGTTGCGGGTGACGTCGTCCAACAGAGCGACCATCCTCACCTTGAACGAGGTGGCGTTCGCATGCGCGCGGAACCGGATGGTGCGTGAATTCCAACTGTCCGACAGGGTGTTGGTGCTGCTGACGTTGGTCGACAGCAGGGACCCGTTGGTGTCGTAGCCGTCGATCTCGATGCGGTAGTCGCCGTGCAGCCAGCCCGCCTTGCGCGCGTACCCGTAGAGAATCCAAGCATGTCCTCGCAGCTCGTCAGGGAAGTCGTATTCTTGCTCGACGTAGGTCTCTCCGGTTCCCACGGCGCTGTAGTCGGGGCACTCCCAGGCCGCCTTTGCGTTGAGAGCGGCGACATCGTCGTCTGATAGTGTGCGATTCCAGACCTGCACCTCATCGATGAGTCCCTCAAAGTGGGTGTTTCCCGCCCTGTTGACACCCATCTTGTAGAGTTCAATGCTGTCGATGTCGCCAGCCGGAACAGTACTGGTTCCAACGAGGAGCCCGCCCTTGTACATGTGCAGGGTGTTGTTCTGGAACGTCACAGCGAGATGTGTCCAACTTCCAGCATCGATCGAGCCAATCGTGTAGGTGGAGTTTGACCAGACTTGCCAGTCACCGTTGCTCCCCCCACTGGTCTCAATCTGGAATGAGTCATCATCACCTGCGACGTCGTTCACGGCGATTACAGACGAGTGCAATGATTGGCTGGAGTTCTGGGTGTTGGCCCAGAGGGAGACGGAGAAGTCGCCGCCCCAGTCGTTCACGTCCACCTTGGCGTAATCGTCGCTGCCGTCGAAGGAGTAGCAGTTGCCGAACAGGCACTGCTGCCAACTGCTGCCGTTGTTGCTGTTGAACAGGGTCAGGTCCGCCGTGCCGACCGAGTCCGCAACGGTGGTGCCGTTGCTCTCGTCGAAGGCCCAATGGTGAACCAATCCCGAAGGGGCGGCCGGCGCGCTGACTCCACGGG
>CATMIM010000098.1 GCA_950068635.1 uncultured Candidatus Poseidoniales archaeon | reverse complement strand
GGTGAAGCCCGGCTCAGTCTGGCTGGGCAGTGACGACGGACGGCTCAGTTTCCACCCTGTGAAAGAGAGCCCGCGCCACGAGGTGCGCATCGACTACGAATTCGAGATCAGCCGCGACGCCTTCCACATCCGCGACTTCTACTCCGAGTCGGGGACCACGAAGGAAGAGCTCGACGAAGCAGGTGTGCGCATGCCGAGCGAGGCCGAATGGGAACTCGCTAACGACCAGGGGTCGATGCATGACGAACGGGGAGGCTGGGAGGAACTCGCCGACAGCAGACCGCGCTCCGGTCACTGGGGAGGAAGGTGCGACGGCCACCCCCGAGAAACCTCTCATCTCACCCAGGTGACGCCGCTGCGCAGGTGGGGTGGCGAGGGTGTTGAACGAAGTCACGACCACTCGCTCGGCGATGTGGAATCCCGTGACAAGGTGATGCGACTGGTGCGTGCGCCCAACCCTCCTGAGGAAGCGCCGCGATTGCCTGAGGAGAACAAGACCCCCATCCTGCTGCGCGAGGCGGTGTTCGCGCTGGGAATCGGGATCATCCCGTCGTTCCTGTGGGCGTGGCGGTTCGCCTCCACCCGTTACCTCACCGATGGCTGGTTCAACCTCGTGTTCGGAGGTCTGTTCATCGGCATCGTAAGCGGATTCGTCTGGCGGCCGAAGCGACCATCCTACCGCGTCTCAGAGGACGGCTCCACCATGGAACGTGTGTGAACCAGCGAGTTCGCGGAGTTCAGGCGAACACGGTGATCAGGAAGGCAGCGGTGAACAGTAACAACGCCAGTGGCAGTGCGATCACCTTCTCCATCCGTCGCGACATCGGGAAACAGTTGGTTCCAACCCTCTTGAAGGCACGGGCCAGTGGATCGCGGGTGCGTCAACCTCGGGCCTTGTCATCGACCTGCAGCCCCGGCCGCTTCGAGACATATATTCTCCACCAGGCGCGAATGACGCCGACGCCGTACGACCAGTGGAGCAGGAAGGTCATCAGCGGAGCCGCCAAGACGGTTGAGGCCGAACGGCAGGGTGAGTTCCCTTTGGCGGCGCCCAGCCAGCAGATGACGACGTAGATGGCAGCAAGTGAGAATGGTAGATGGACTGCTGTTCTCGCCATCCCATGCGGGACGACATCGGTCGAGATGTTCCAGAAGTCAGGCCAGGCCAATCCGCCGTTCGCAGCCCCCCACCAGATGGAGAACAGGGCATCGATGACCAACAGTGGGAACAGACCTACAGCGATGTGACTCCAGGCACGCATTCCCGGATACTCATTGGCGGCCAGCATCCGGACGAGCCCGTAGTTCTGGATCTGCTTGCGCACCCTTCCCGGGTTCCGCCTGCGGTGCCAGATGATCGCCTCGCGGTCGGTCCACAGAGTGTATCCCGCCTGCTCGATCCTGTAATCGAGCATCGCATCCTCGCAGCCGATCGCCCCGTCGTCGAAGCCACCGACTTCATCGAGCACCGATTTGCGATAGGCGGCGTGGACACCGGGTAGTTGCTCGGCCGGCTCGAGGTCGGCGCTGCCGCGCTTGCCGTAATTTGTCCCGGCAGTCACCCACTTGGAGCAGAAGGTGACATCGATCACCCGCTGCCAGAAGGTCGACTTGTCCGGCGGCGCGAAGTTCGGTCCGCCGACCCCGGCAACCTCGGGTTTGTCGAACCAGCGCATCAGGCTCGCCACCCAGGTCTCCGGAACCCAGACGTCGTCATCGGTGAAGCAGACGATCTCGCAGTCGATCTGCCGTAGTGCCACGTTGCAGGCATCCGCACGTGTCCGACTCCCCTCGTCGTCGATGAAGCGAGCGCCGTGAGTGTCAGCGACGGCCTCACCCGGGTCACCGACAGGCCCGACCACGACCACCTCCAACGGACCGTCCCAGGTCTGGTTTGCAAGGCCATCGAGGGCGATGGCCAACTCGTCAGCGTTACGCAGACTCGGAATGAGCACACATACTCGCGTCTGCTGTTCGCCCATGCCATCACCTACGGTGCCGTCGACCCGGCCCCCGCTATCAAGCATGCCCCGCCCGGGCTGCCTGAAAGGGGCACTGGGGGGCTATCCATCACTTAGGGGGGTGAATATGAGTTCCGAAAAGTCTTGAAGACGGGACGAAGTCCCAAAATTGGTTGTCATGAGCGGAGTGTCTGGATTGAAATTGAACAGCATCCTGAGTTTGCTGCTGGTGGCGATGTTCGTGCTGGGCGGATTCGCCTCGCTCACCTCGCTCGAAACTGCAGCGAATGCACAGGTCGGAGAAGATGAAGACATGAACGCAGCCGATCCCGCTGCCAAATCGGGATCAGACCGTCTCGCAGACCCAGACTCAGTTGAGTGTCAGGAGCTGCTGGCGAAATATGGTAAGTCGGACAACAAAATCGAATCGACGTTCAAATTGTGGAATTCTAACCATCAGGTGCTCAATCTGAAGGAGGACACCAGTCCGACCGATGCCCGCAGTCAGAGTGACCGGGTCGACGATTCGGATGATGACCGCCCCGATGAACAGGACGACGACCGTGTTGATGATCAGGACCGCCGTGACGAACAAGACGTCCGTGACCGAATCGAGCGACTGCGCCAATCGATCCGCGACCGAATGGACCGCGACCGCGATGGTCAGCGAGAAGAGATTGCCAGGCATATCGTGGAGCTGAGAGCGTCCTGTGCAGAAGGAGACAGAGAGGATTGCGCAGAGTTGCGAGAAGTCCTCGAGCGTCTCGGAGATGACGACGAGCGACGCGGTGACGACCGAGGGGACCGCAGGGGTCACCGCCACCACCGGGGCCACTGGGGTGACCAAGGCGACCGAGGCGACTGGGGCGAGCGTGACCATCGGGACTACCGAGGCGGCGAGGAGGTATCCCCTCGATTCACATTCCCCGACGACCTTGACGAAGAGCGCACTACGATGCTGAAGCAATGCCTCCAATTCATTGTCTTGGATGTCCAGCCCGCAGACTGCTCGGACTCCGACTGGCACAACGCGGATAGGATCACCCCCTTGGAACGTGAGTGGGAGTGGGACGAAACCCGCGAGCGAGAAGACCCAACACGAGATTGAGACCATCCACCATGGTGGGCTGTCCGCCCCTTCATCCAAGGAAGATAGGCCGTTTGTTCAAGACGAAGTCTTGAAAGGGGGATATTCTCCATTCCCGAGTGATGCGCACACTCAAGATTCTACTCGCCCTGATGCTGCTGACCTCGGCGATGCCCGCGTTTTCTCCGATTGGAACAGCATCCGCGGGAAGCGATCCCCAGTACGATGAGTATTTTTCATCCAACAATTACAATTTGTTCGATATTGATGATGATGGCGTTGATGACACGATTGCAGCCATGTATTCCATTGACCTGGAAGATGAGAACGGTAATTCTTGCACCTGTGATGCAACAGTTTTCGTGACCGTGGAGATCTACTACGAAACCACCTATCTTGGTGAGTACACATTTGAGCATGATGTCACTGGTGGCCAATACGAACTCCACACCCAGTTCCTCACCGCTCCACCTGGCTCACCAGCGGGAGATTACAGTTTTCAGTTCTATCTAGAAGATGAATATGATAACTATGAAGACGATTTTGAATTATCAGATCTCTATGGTAGCGGTTCCTCCGTGGAATATCCCAACATCGTGGAGATCGACTCCAACTGGGAATTCATCCCATTCGACAACAGGGAGCTAGGGGGATATGTCAACGTCCTCGACGATACGATGTATGTCATGACCGGCGACACGGTCGTCTGGGCCCACAACACTGGCTACACACACACTGCGAAGAGCGACGACGGCACCACCTTCGACTCAGGAAACATGGGCAACGGAGACACCTACGAGTACACCTTCAACACGGCCGGCTCGTACGACTACACCTGCTTCTACCATGGCAACATGAAGGGCACCATCGTCGTCATGGAACCGATGGTCGTGAAGCCCTATGAGACAAATCCAGAGTATTCTCGAGCTGGCGACTTCCTCGAGTTCGACGCAGTTTCATTTGGGGAATTCATGGTAGAAGAAATGGAAGATGAAGATGAAGCAGAGTGGGATTCCGTTGAAGTCAACTGGGTGGCCTCCCCTCGGTATGATATTCTTCCATTCATAGGACCTAACGGAGTTTCAGTTGATGGTGAGACCTGTCCTCTTGGCGGTGATTGCCATGCCTCGCGAGTGTCCTTCAAAATCAACATGACTGCTCGCAATTCCGACGATGGTCGATATTGGGTGATGAACATGAGTATCAATTCGACGGAATACACGTCGTTTCCTTACGACGGCTCAGAATACTCTGTCGAGCTATCCTCCCAAGATATGTGGCATGGTGATCAGTCAGCAGGAGAATTCTATCGTTCATGGGGGTGGAATAACGGCACTGATGAGTCGCAGAGTGAGAATACATCGACCCACACATCCACTGGAGGAATTCCTACTGAGGTCAGGGTGGGTGACGATTGGCGTGTCGACGTCGAAAGGTGGTGGGATTCAACATTTGAGGGATGCGAGCAAACCGCCGCGGCGGGCCAGTGGGGACAACCTCAATGCGGCACAGACTACGATAATGGCACGGAGGAGGTTGACCTGGTCTTCTCGGCTAAGAGTCAGAAGCAGGTCACCTACCTCTTCGGTAACAGCGCTGACCCCAACGACGGTGGCCCGACCACGTTTGATGTCATGGAAGTCTGGGAATTTGAGACATGTGAAGACTGTGACATCGACAGCGCTGAAGAATTCGAAGAAGTGTGGTTTACTGAATGGGGCTTCCCGGTGTATCTGCCCGTTCACTCCCAGCCTCCGATGGTCGCCTACTCCCTGCAGTTGTTCGTCGATACTGACGGTGATGGCGTTCCGGACGTCGATGACCTGTGTCCGAGCACTACGGAAGGCGCCGTGGTCGACGAGTTTGGATGCACTTGGGAGCAGCGCGACGCCGACGATGATGGTGTGTTGAATCAGGACGACGACTGTTCAGGTACCACTGCCGAGATGACCGACATCGACGAGAACGGGTGCGCCTGGGAGCAGCGCGATGAGGACGGCGACGGAGTGTTGAATCCCGATGACCAGTGTTCAGGGACCAACCCCAGTAACCCGGTCTACACCACGCCTCCCAACACGGGTTGCTCAGACTTCCAGTTGGATTCCGATGGTGACACGGTGTCCGATGCCAACGACACCTGTCCGGGCCATGACGACTTGATCGATGTGGACGGTGACGGAGTCGTGGATGGCTGCGACGACCTGATCGACTCGGACGGCGACGGAGTGGCCGACGCGGATGACCTCTGCGAAGGGTTCGATGACTCGGTGGATCTGGATGAGGACGGTATTCCCGATGCGTGTGACTCGTTGGTGGACAGCGACCGCGATGGTGTGGGAGATGCCTGGGACCGATGCCAAGGACACGACGACTCGTTCGATGTCGACGCGGACGGAATCGTCGACGGCTGCGACGACCTGATCGACTCTGACGCCGATGGTGTGGCCGATTCGTTCGACCTCTGCCGAGGGCACAACGACTCGG
>CATMIM010000097.1 GCA_950068635.1 uncultured Candidatus Poseidoniales archaeon | reverse complement strand
TGTATTCCATTGGCGAGTTCGACGAGTCTCAGAGGGGTTCCATGAAATCGCTGGTGCAGTGCGGCTGCGACGGTCAACTCGTCGAGGTCGTGTGTGAAGGACATCGCAGCAGCGAGTAGAACGCTGGCGTCCGCGCCGTTGACCACAGCGATATCGATCTCGTCACCATTGGCTCGGGCCTTGTCGGTCATCGTTCGCAGGTGACGAGGCACGAAGCGAGAGACACAGTGATTGGCATCGCGAAGGAATTGTCGATGGTAAGACATGTTGTAGATTCCATCGTATTCGGCTATGATTACCGAGGCTGATTGATAGCGGCCTCTATCTTCTCGATAATGCCACGGAATCGGTAATGCGTGCAGGTCGACTTCAGACTGGGTGTTCTGCAGGACCTCTGCTTCAGCCGTCTCGATCAGAACCGGTTCTCCCGGCCTTGCCATCGCATCCGCGAGAACATCGATCAATTCTCCAGGTGAGAGGTGGAAGATATCGCATAATCGGTCTCTCGCGAGTACATTGAGAGCGGCGGAATGACCCGGTGCTTCAGTGAGGGAGGTGAAGAGCACGGGTTCATGCGATGTCGATTGGGAGTGGTCGAGCATGTCATGGTTGACGCTGATCGGTGAATCGATTGGATCAATGCCCGCCAAGAGATCTCTGAAGGCCATGAACAGAACCCGTTGCATCCGCTGCTTGAATGTTGGCGAGTGAGGAGCAGTGCCTCACCTCACCTATGGTGAGTCCGTCACGCTCTTATATGGGAGGTAGGTCGGCGGGTCGTTCTTCGGGGTGCTTGTGCTTGGGTCGTGGTTTATTCTCTGGACCGAAGATGAAGAAAGACCGTAAGCGATTCCGCTGGAACGAGCGCAAGTTCAAGAATCGCGAGACCAAGAGAAGCTATGGTGGCGCGCTCAAGCACGACCCTCTTCGCGGCAGCGCACAAGCGAAGGGAATCGTCATCGAAAAGGTAGGCATCGAAGCGAAACAACCGAACTCTGGAATCCGCAAAGCAGTCAAGATCAGCCTCATTCGCACCGGCAACAAACTTACGGCGTTCGCCCCGGGTGACGGTGCCATCAACTTCATCGATGAGCACGACGAGGTGATGGTCGAGGGCATCGGTGGCCGCATGGGACGGTCGTACGGTGACATTCCCGGAGTGCGCTACAAGGTCATCCAGGTCAACGGAGTCTCTCTCAACGAGATGGTGCGCGGGCGGAAGGAGAAGCCGATCCGCTGAGGTGTGAGTCATGGCCGACGATGAACAGGAAGCCGAGGAGGAGAACCTCGAAGAGGATGCCCCGGTGGTCGAGGAGGCACCGGAGCCGGAACCTGAACCGGAGATCCCCATCGCAGGCATAGGAACGTTGGTGTTCGGTAAGTGGGATGCCACCGAAGTGATCTGCTCTGACCCCGGCATCGCCCCCTACATCAATCTCAAGACCGTCGGTGTACCGCATTCCGGTGGCCGACATGCCAACCAATGGTTCGGGAAGTACAAGCTCTCAATCGTTGAGCGCTTCATCAATGGACTGATGCGAACAGGTTCCTACACAGGCAAGAAGATGGCGACCACCAAGGCATTCGAGCAGGCACTGGACGAGATATCCCGGAAGACTGGAAACAACCCGCTGCAGGTGTTCGTCGAGGCGATCACCAACTCTGCCCCGATGGAGGAGATCACCCGCATCCGCTTCGGCGCAGTCAGCCAGCCGAAAGCTGTCGACAGTTCTCCGAGCCGGCGTATGGACACGGCTCTGCGCAATCTCGCTCTCGGTTCCACCAAGGCGACGCGAAAGAGCAAGAGGACGCTCACCCAAGGAATCGTCACCGAGGTGCTCAAGGCCTCAAAAGGCGATGTCGCCTCATTCGCGGTGGGCAAGAGAGAGGAACTCGAGCGCGTTGCCGCCGCCGCACGCTGACCACTCTTGGCGAAGCCCAGGGAATTCTCCCGGTTTGGGCAACACTCACTCGTCTCAATTCTGAATACCCTCCTGTGCAGACGGAACGAGAGTCTGCGGGCGGCTTTATGAACCGGGCTCCGGTCGTCCGCCCAACCGAAGGTTGGGCCCATGGGACGTAAGGAGGACAACATCGCCAAGGCGACCGAGGTGATGCATCATCGTGCCAACATCCGCAACCTCGCCATCGCTGCCCATATCGACCACGGCAAGACCACACTTTCGGACAACCTCATCGCCGGCGCCGGCATGATGAGCGCCGAATTGGCCGGTCATGCCCGCGTGCTCGATTTCGATGAACAGGAGGCTGCCCGCGGCATCACCATCAACGCCGCCAGCGCCTCGATGGTGCACGAATACGAATCGACTGACTACCTCATCAACCTCATCGACACCCCCGGCCACGTCGACTTCGGTGGCGACGTCACACGTGCCATGCGCGCGGTTGACGGCTGCTTCATCCTCACCTGCGCCGTTGAGGGAACCATGCCGCAGACCGAGACAGTCGTGCGTCAAGCGCTCAAGGAGCG
Source organism: uncultured Candidatus Poseidoniales archaeon (assembly GCA_950068635.1). GTDB lineage: Archaea > Thermoplasmatota > Poseidoniia > Poseidoniales > Thalassarchaeaceae > JAKUTA01. The sequence continues at coordinate 3,045 of CATMIM010000097.1, read as the reverse complement.
CGTCAAGCCGGTGCTGTTCATCAACAAGGTGGACCGGCTCATCAACGAGCTGCAGATCACCCCGGAGGACATGATGGCTCGCTTCGAGCAACAGATAATCAGGGTGAACAACCTGATCAAGGCGTTCGCTCCGGATGAGTACAAGAAATCATGGCAGGTGGATGTCACTGGAGGCACAGTCGCGTTCGGCTCAGCCGTCCACAACTGGGGGATAACCGTCCCCTACATGCAGAAGTCCGGCATCAACTTCACGATGATCTTCGACTACTGCCATTCTGACAACCAGGTGGAACTGGCGGAACGCGCACCTGTGCACGAGGTCCTGCTCGACATGGCGGTCTCCGAACTGCCCAGCCCCGAGGTCGCTCAGCCTTATCGCATCCCCAACATCTGGCAGGGGGATCTTGAATCTGAAGTCGGTAAAGCGATGATCGAATGCGACGCGAACGGTCCGTTGGCCCTGATGATCACAAAGATCTGGATGGACCCGCACGCCGGAGAGGTCGCCGTGGGTCGAATCTTTTCGGGGTCTGTCGAACAGGGTGAGACGCTGTGGGCGTCCGGCGCGGGCAAGTCGGAACGAGTGCAGCAGGTGAGCATGATGGTCGGCAGCGACCGCATCCCCGTGCAGAGCGTGGTCGCTGGGAACATCGCCGCCATCACCGGAATCCGCTCCGCCGCCGCAGGGGTGACCATCACCCGTGAGCAGGACAGCACCCCGTTCGAGGAGATTCGCCACTACTCGGAACCGGTCGTCACAGTGGCCATAGAGCCCAAGGCGATGAAGGACCTGCCCAAGTTCATCGACGCTCTACGCTCGCTAGCCAAGGCCGACGCCTCACTCGAAGTGAGTACCAACTCAGAGACCGGTGAGGCTCTGCTAGCCGGCATGGGTGAGTTGCACCTGGAGATCACGGTCTACCGCATCGAACACGAACAGGGGATCAAGGTCGATGTCTCCGAGCCGATCGTCGTCTATCGTGAGACAGTGACCGGCAACAACCATGGAAGGGCGTTCGAGGGAAAATCCCCCAACCGCCACAACCGGTTCTACTGCGAGGTGGAGCGACTTCCCGACGACGTCATCGAGGCTCTGCGCGATGGTGTGTTCGGGACCGGCAACGTGCGTCCGAAGGAGGCGAAGGAGATCGGCAGGAGATTCGCTGAGTATGGCATGGACAAGGACCTGATGCGCAAGACATTCACGATTAACGGAACCAACCTGCTCGTCAACGACACCAAGGGAATCCAATACCTGCACGAAACGAAGGAGCTGCTCATCGAGGCGTTCAACGAGGTGTGCGTGCGCGGCCCGCTGGCCGAGGAACCGTGCATGGGTGTCATGGTCAGGCTCGTCGACGCCAAACTGCACGAGGACGCCATCCACCGTGGTCCGGCGCAGACCATTCCCGCAATGCGCAATTCCATCAAGGGGGCGATGGTGCGCGCTGGCCCGGTCATTCTCGAGCCGATCCAGAAACTGTTCGTCAGCGTTCCCAATGAATGGCTGGGAGGGGTGACACGGGAACTCACACAACGACGCGGAGAGATCGAGGACATGCCCGCTGACGGCGAGACAACGACAGTGATTGGCAAGGTGCCGGTTGCCGAGACGTTCGGATTCAGCAACAGTATTCGCGCAGCTAGCCAAGGAAGGGCGATCTGGAACACGGAGAACTGTGGCTTCGAGGAACTACCGCGTAGTCTTCTCGAGGGTGTTGTGGGTGAAATTCGACAACGCAAAGGTCTCAAGCCCGACGTACCTGGTGAAACATACTACACGGACTGACTTCACACAGCTGACAGAACAGGCTGAGAGTTGAATCACTCATGAGATTCTCACGAGTTGCCAGTCGGTGAGTTCTCGCAGCAGGTCACGTGCCTCCGATACAGGAATTCGATTGAGCAACTCATGCGCTCTGGAATGGTGGTGCATGGCGCGCGCGAGAGCGTGATCGATGGAGCCAGCAGCCCTGAGTTCAGCGAGGGCCTGCCTCATGCGCGCGTCGTTCTCTTCGTCGGAGTAGCTACCGTACAACTCCTGGAACACAGGGAGCGAATTCAGGTCCTGCTGCAGAGCGTGGATGGCGATCAGCGTTCTCTTTCCCTCGAGAATATCGCTGCCCGCCGGCTTACCGAGCGTCTCGGAGTCGCCAGTCACATCGATCAGGTCATCCATCAACTGGAAGCAGAGGCCGAGTTGCATTCCCCACTCGGCCATCGCTATGACCGTCTCATCGTCAGCTCCCGAGAGCATTGCACCGCATTCAGAACACGCTTTGAACATGGCTGCTGTCTTACCGGCGATCATACGCATGTAAGCATCCTCTGACACATCGTCTTGATTCTCGAAATCCATGTCCATCTGTTGTCCTTCTGATACTCGTCTGACCATGCTACCGATGATTTGCACCAGCTTGCGGAAGTGGTCATCCGAGATCGCCTCGGATTCGCTGAGCACCTCGAATGACAGGGCGAGCATCGCGTCTCCAGCGTTGATCGCCGTCGGGTTGTCGAACTCGACGTGCACTGCGGGCCTGCCTCGACGGAACGCATCATTGTCCATGATGTCGTCGTGGATCAGGGTGAAGTTATGGATGATCTCAATCGCCGCTCCAAGATCGTAGAGTCCTTGGTGAGCTTCACCAGCCGCGTCCGCCACCAACCACGGAAGGATGGCGCGCAGGCGCTTACCTCCACCTTTGAACAGGTGCTGCATGGCAGAGCGCAGGCGTGCATGCATCGTCTTGGCCAGCGCTTCATCGATGGACTGCTCGACCCTGTCGCGATGGACGACCAGCGCTTCGAGCAGTGCACCTTCTCCCGAAGCCGCGCCGGCGCTGTCCAGCAGACCGACGTGATGGATGAGGCCATCATCAGCGAGGTCATCTTGATTCCCCCAGCAGGAGGGGAGGAATCGCTCGGCGATCTCGACGAACCAAGGTGCGATTGAAGTGCCATTGTCTGGTGTGCCTGCGATCATGTCGGCGAGTTCATCAGCGGTGACCCAGCGGATCTCTTCTATCTCATTGCGATTGACATCGA
>CATMIM010000096.1 GCA_950068635.1 uncultured Candidatus Poseidoniales archaeon | reverse complement strand
GCGTCGTGCAGCCGGCTGTTGGGATTGCGCACGTGGTGCGCCTCGTCGACGATGGAGAGCATCATCTCGGGCATCCCGTTCTCCAGCAGTTCTGAAACCAGACTGGACTGGCGCAGGATGCCGTGGCTGGTGACGACGACGAGCGGTTCACCCTCCTCGATGGTCTGCAGTGCTTGACGCAACTTCGCTCCTGTGTCCGCCTCGAATCCCTGCAGGTCGGTGCGGTGGTAGAGTTCCTGCATCCATTTCGAGCGCAGTCCCCCCGGGACGACGATCAGCACCCCGCCGCGCTCGCCCAGCACATGCAGTCGTCTGAGCACGTGCAGGGCTGAGATGGTCTTGCCCAGCCCGACCTCGTCGGCGATCAGCATTCCCTTCCAGTGGCTGGCGGCCAGTCGTGATGCTGGCAGGTGCTGGTGCGGCTGGTCATCCCAGCGGCCGAACCTGAGCAGCGGGCAGGAGTCCGAGGGCGGAAACCGGATGTCGAGGTCCGAGCGCAGCAGCGCCCAGTGCACCTTTCGGTCGGCATACGCCGCCTCTCCGATTTGTTCGTCGCGATCGCTCAACATCCGACGACGGGCCTGCGACCGTTATTGAAGACTGCCAACTGACACACGGAGGAACTGTGATTCAGGTGGTGGTTTCCCGGCATGCGGGACATGGGAGAGCAGTGCAGGGGCAGGTTCAGTCAGGGGGGCAGGCGAACGGTGTCCTCCTTGACGGTGTTGAGCACGACGTGGGTGACCGAGCGCACGACCCCCTCGGACGAGAGCACGGTCTTGGTGAAGTCGTTCAGGTCCTCCCGGTCCTGCACGCGGACGATGATCAGCGAATCCATCTCCCCGGTCACGTCGTAGACCCCGAACACGCGGGGGTCGGCTGCGATGCGATGCTGCACCTCGAGCAGCTGTCCCTTGACGATGCGCAGCCCGATGACGACCGTCAGGTCCCAGCCGATCTTGTCCGCATCGAGCCTGACTCCGTAGCCCTTGATGACACCCCTTTCCTCCAGACGCACCAGCCGGTTGCCCACCGTCCCGAAGGAGACGCCGATCTTCTCCGCCAGCTTGCGCATCGACGTGCGCGAATCCTCCTGGAGAGCCTCGATCAACTTACGATCCGTATCGTCCAGCATACCATTCACCGCCGCCGCAAAGCCACCAATTCCGCTCACTCCATCGAGGGCGGCCGCCAGCCCCGTCCGGACGGCACTTGAACATTCGCTGTCGAGCAGCGGTTCAGATTGCACGTACGCGCAGGGAACAGCCCACATTTCGTCATTCGTTCAATCAGCGGAATCTTCGGCAGCGCTCTCTTCCGGGGTGAGCGACAGGTCGAGCACCCAGCCGCCGAGTTGTTCCACCTCGATTGACCAGTGGGTGCGGGCGGATGGTGGCGGCTGTTCCGTGACCTTCAGCCGCACGCCGACATCGACCGATTCTCCGGGTTTGATCACCCGCTCCTTCGGTTGCTTCGCAACCCGCCACGGTGCCTCGGCGTCAGCGCCTTTCAGCGTCACCGGGCTGCGGCCAGCGACGAGCGTCACGTGTGCGGTCCAGGCCTGACCTCTGCGCGCCAGCCGGCCGGTCAGTTTCGGCAGACACACCTCACGCTTCCACTCGGCGCGGACGATCATGCCGAGGCCTGCGAGGATGCCCAGGCCGAGCAGGTAGAGGTGGGCGGCGTCGGGGGTAGGCTGAACTGAACTCGGAGTCTCGACAGTCGATTCGGCGGCGGCGTGGATCGAGTGGTCGAGGTCATCTACGAGCAGAACCACGACGTTGAGTCGCCAGAGGTCGGAGTGCGTGAACGGCACCCCGTCAGAGGCCAGACGTGAGGCGTCGATCGTCTCGTTCCATTCAGTCGTGATGTTGGCCTGGCGATGGAAGGCACTCGACCATTGGTAGTGCTGCACGACGAAGTGACTGTCAGGCTCCCCGGCGGTCGGGTGGTCCACCGTCAGCAACAAGCGCAGATTCACGGAATCGGGAAGGTCTTCGATGGGTGTGATGACGACTTCTATCTCCAAGGCGGTCGGCTCCTCACCTCCGCTCACTCGCACATCGAGTGTCAGGTCAGCCAGTTCTGGCTGAGGATCGTTCTCCGGGGAAAGTGCATCTTCACCTCCGAAGGGGAAACCCTCCTGCCAGCCCGAGCACGCATCAGCGCCGAGCGCCTCGGCGCGCTGTTCTCCGGCGAGCATCGCCCCCTCACCGATCACCCAGACCAGTTGAATCAATCCTTCGTCGGTCATGTGCTCATACCATCCTTCGCAGCCCGATTCGGGTTGGAACCACTCTCTGACCGGCTCTCTCTCTGCGGAGGCGCTGCCAACCGGTGCGAGCAGCAGCGCAGCGAGGAGGATGTGCAACAGGCGACGGAGGTTCACGATTCCATCTCCACTCCGAGCAGCCATCCGAGCAGGTTACGTTCTGCGTCAGGCAGCATGAGGGTGAGTCTGGCTCCGAGCCAGGCTGGCACCCACCAGGTCTGTCCTTCGGCTTCCAATGTCAGCAGAAGGCTGCCGCCCCGTTCACCGGCGAGGGTGGGGATGAGTTCCGTTGCCGCCTCTAGGTCGGGTCCTCCTCGCAGCAGCATGTCAGCAAGCATGTCGGGCGGGACCGAATGTACATGTTTGCCGATTCTCGGTCCGATGATGTGCATCGCCTTGGACAGCGGGCGTTGCACCCTGCCTTTGCGCATCTCCCACGCGGGCAGGCCCACCTGGGTGACATGGAACGGATGCCAGTGGCCGCCTGGAAGCCGGCGACCGCGGCGCAGGCTCCGCTCCTCGGACCAGAGCCAGTCGTGGCTGGCGGAACTGGAGATGTTCAGGCGCTTCCCTCGTTCGAAAAGAGGTCCCACCGCCGCCGCCTCACCCCACTCGGAACCCACCTGTTCGAGCGTCTCCGCACTCGCGGGGGCCTGTGTGTTGCGTCCGTGATCGGGTGGATTCCCGAGAGGCATCCGGGCCATCTCGTCCGCGGTGGCGAGCGCCTCGGCGCATTCACTCTCCCCTACATGTTCGAACAACGCCACGAAGAACCCACCCGAGTCGTTCTCGTCATTCCACACGCGCAAGCATCGCGGCAGTTGCTCAAGGATGCCGGACTCGATGTTGTTGTCGAGTGCGGGCCATTCGACCATGCCCGGTCTGCTGACGAGTCCGGGCAGGTGCGCGGAGAGGTCAGGCTCGATCAGCCTCAGGAACTCGCAGCCATCGAGGATCTCGGCGACCACCGCCTCGTTCTCGACCGGGTCGAGTGAGCAGGTCGAGTATGCGAGCAGACCTCCCGGTGCGAGCAGCATCGCTCCCTTGCGCAGCAGGGCGATCTGCAGCGTCTGCAGAGATGGTCCGGATGATGGAGTCCAGTTCGCCCACAACTCCGGGTTCTTGCGCGTGGTGGCGTTTCCGGTGCATGGTGTGTCCACCAAGACGCGGTCGAAGCCCGGCAGGGGCGGCCGCGGCAGCCCCCTGCCGTCGTGCTGGGTGGTCACGAGGCTGGTGACACCCGCTCTCTGGGCGTTCGAGACGAGCATGTTCCCTCGGCCCGGATTGGACTCGTTCGCCAGCACCACGCCCTCGTCTGCGATCGCCTCGGCCAGTTGAGTCGCCTTGGAGCCGGGCGCGGCGCACATGTCGAGGACGTGCATCCCGGGACGGCAGTCGAGGAGTTTCACCGGGATCATCGACACCGCCTCCTGCTGGGTGACGCGGCCGGTGGCGTGCAGCGCGCGCAGCAGTTGCCGCACCTCGTCGTCTTCGCACCGGCCCTTCGGCCACGGCAGCCTCCAGCCGGCACCGCCCCCTCCCTCGGGCAGCCACGGGATCGGCTCCCCGCCCATCTCGGTCAGCCGTGCCTCCGTCCAAGCCTGGTCAGGTCGCAGCGGATTCACCCTGACGGTCTCCGGAAGGCGAGGGTAAGCAGCCTTGAGCCACGGCTCGGCATCCTCGCGCCAGCTCTGCACCGCTTTCCACAGCAGGGACTCAGCGGGGTCGGGCCAGCGGTCGTCCATCACATACCGCGGTCGCGTCGACTCGACTCAAGGATTGGGGTGCGCCAAACAGATGAGTACGACTGCTCGTGGCCTCACCGATGGCGGTCGGCGGAGGCGATGTCACCAGCGTTCCAGCCCTGTGCCTGACTCTGGTGCTGCTCTGGTCCCTGCTGCAGTGGACCGCTCCGTGGTGGCTGCCTGGGCTTGCGAAGCGTTACCCTGAATCACCCGACCAGATGAGGTGGTTCGATCGAGCGCTCACCTTGGTCCCGGCGCTGTTGCTGATCATCGCCGCCCTCGACCTCAGTCGCGCGCACCTCGCCTACGATCTGACCTATTCGCACGTGGCTGCATATGGGGAGTCTGACCTGCCTTCCTGGAAGCGCTTGCTCGTCACACCGTTCTACTCAGAGGGCTCGCTCTGGTTCTCGGCGGCGGTCGTCTTCTCGGTGGCTCAGGTGTGCTTGGAAGGGAGGAATGGCCGGGGCAGCCTGTTCGACGTGGATGGAGATGGAGCGGGCTCGCGCCAGCAGACGCTGCGCTGGAACGGATGGCTGTGGCCGATCATCCTGCTAGGTTTCATCTCGTCCGATGTGTTCGCCGTTCACTCCGAGCCACAGACAGTGACCGGTGGGGCAGTGGGCTACTCCGCGGTGTTGTTCACCTGTGCGGGAGCGCTGTTGCTGGCCGTCTGGATCAATGCGCTTGGAAGGTTCTCCCAATCTTCCCTCACGGGGGAGGGTGGACAGTGCTCCGTTCTCGTTTCGGGTGGGATCGCGTCCGCACTGCTGCTCACCGCTGCTCTCCCAGAGAGGACGGCAGGCATGGATTGGGTTGCTGGTACCGAGTACATCGCGCTGGGTATTCCCGAGTTGCTGCTGGTGACCAGCCTGGTCGTCGCATTGGTCGGCTACCCTCTGTTCCTGAGTCTCCTGGCGAGGGTGCATGCCGCGCGTGGACAGGCTTCTGGTCGCCGCTACCTCGGACTGGCGCGCACGTTCGGGCACACGCTCGTCTTCTGCTGGTTGTCCGGCACGTTCCTGCTCGAACCGTTGCCCTCGGTCAGCGGCTGGCACTCGGCAATGTGGGAGGCGTTCACCCTGCTGCTCCCGCTGGCCCTGTTCGGCCTGCTCGGCACCTTGCTCCCGCTCACCGGACTGGACGCTCGCCCGCGCCCTGAAGCGTGGGGATTGAATCTGGGCATGGCGCTATCTCTCCCGTTCCTGACGATGCACGAGCCGCTCACCGCGCTGCTCGCACCCGGCCTGTTCGCCGCCATGACGACCACGCCGTTGCTCGCCACCCACCCTGAGCAGAGATCCGAACTGCTGCGGCAGACACGCGCCATCGAGTCGATGGTCATCATATCCACCAGCGTCGCCGCGCTGATCGCACTGCACATGGGTCTTGAATCGACCAAGTGGCTGTTCGCCGGAATCCTGCTCCTGACGTCGCAGGCGCTGTTCGCCCATCTGGCCTGTCGACCGACCCCTGAAGTCAGCGGAGTCGGCGAAGAGGAATGACCTGTCGGAATCGGCGTCTGGCACAGATTCCCACCTGCAACGGTT
>CATMIM010000095.1 GCA_950068635.1 uncultured Candidatus Poseidoniales archaeon | reverse complement strand
CGCCCGTGGAAGGGGAGCCCGATGAGGGTGTGGTTGCCAAGGTGATCGAGATCGTCGTGCGGCACACCGGCTACCCGGCGGACTTCATCGAACTCGACCAGGACCTCGAGGGCGAACTCGGCATTGACACCGTCAAGCAGGCGGAGATCATGGCTGAGTTGAGGGAGACTTACTCCCTGCCCGTTGACGAGTCCTTCCAGTTGCGCGACCACCCGACTCTCAACCACATGATCGCCTACATCCAGGGCATGAAGGGCACTTCCGAGTTCGAGACAGCACCTGACCCCTCTCTGGCTCCATCCGCAGATGAGGAAGTGGAGGATGAGGCGGTTTCACAACCTGCAGCACAGGAGCCAACCACCGAATCCACGGTCCGTCGCTGGCAGGTGGAGGTCGAGGAAGCGGAGGCGGGCGAGCCTGATCCGGTGTTCCTCAAAGGCAGTCACGTGCTGATCACCGATGACAACTGGGGAGTCTCCGAAGCGTTGTCCCACAAACTGGAGGCGGTCGGTGTGGAGGCTGTCCGGTTGATGCTCGACCCGAGCATCGTCTCGAAGATCAAGGTCGAGCACGAGGCCGGAGTCGACATCATACGCTTGAATCCGGGCAACGAGCAGCAACTCGGTCAGTTGCAAGAGCATCTCGGTGACATCGATGTCTCAGGGGTGATCCACCTCGCGCCGCTAACGCTCACCGGGATGGCGTGGGCCGAGGTGACCAACCAGGCGCAGACGACGATGGTGGCGCACGGATTCTTCGGCATCCTGCAGGCTGTGGACGCCCACCTCGGGGTGCGCGCCGGCGGCATCATCTGCTCCGTGAGCGCCCTCGACGGGCGCCACGGAAACGGAGGCAAACGCTTCAACCCGCTCGGAGCGGGCGCTCATGGCATAGTCAAATCGTACGCGCGCGAGCGCGAGAGGCTGCGCTGCCGTGCGCTCGATGTCGCTCCCGACCAACTCACCGACCCTGACGCGCTCGCCCAGCGCATACTCGACGAACTCGATCAGCCGGGTCCGGTCGAGGTCAGCATCGATGCGGATGGCCGCCGCTGGCAGATGTGTCTCTACGACGAGCGGCTGGAAGCGGAGCCGACTCGATTGGCCTCGGACGACGTCTGGGTCGTCTCCGGTGGCGGCTCAGGTGTCACCGCGGCTTGCATCGTTGGACTGGCCGAGGCCAATCCGGATGTCGGGGCACATTTCGCCCTGCTCGGCCGCACCAAGCTCGACCATGGAGTGGCGGACCTGCTGTCCGCGGACGAACAGACGCTGGAAGCACGCAAACTGGCAGTGCGCGAGCGGATGCAACGGGAATCGGATGGCGGCATGGTGACGATCGTCGAGTGGGAGCGGGAGTGGTCGAAAGTGACGCGTTCACTCGACATACTGCGGACACTGGAGGCGATCGAGGCCAGCGGGAACCACACAACATACCACCCCTGCAACGTCATCCGTCCCAAACACGTGAATCGGGTCTTCTCTGAACTCTCAGACGAGGTCGGCCCAGTGACCGGCATCGTTCACGGCGCCGGCATGGAGGATTCCAAACTGCTCGGTGACAAGGGATTCGAGATGTTCGCCAAGGTGATGGCCGTCAAGGTGAGCGGCTGGCTGACACTCGCCAACGCCGCCCTCGACCACGATGCGAACCTGCGCTTCGTCTGTTGCTTCACCTCGATAGCCGGTCGGTTCGGCAACGCCGGACAGGTTGACTACGCGGCGGCCAACTGCGTCCTCGACGCCGAGATGTGCCGCCTTTCTGTCAGCGAAGAGGAGCCTCGAGCGGTGGCGATCGCCTGGTCTGGATGGCGCGATGTGGGGATGGCCACCCGAGGAAGCGTCGAGACCGTGTTCGAGACCGCCGGCATCGAGACCATTCCCGTGGAGAAGGGCGTCGAACTGTTCGTCGACGAGGTGATGTGCGGAGGCAAGCGAATGGTGGTGATCGCCGGCAGGCTGGGGGTGCTTGATGAGTCCGAGAGCACCCGCGAGCCGCCGCAGAGGCTCGCGCCCGACGTGGCTGGACTGCTCGCCGAGCCTGCTCGCTTCCCATTCATCGACCGAATCGTGGAACACGACCCGTACGAGACCCTCGTCAGCGAGTGCACTCTGGACGTGCAGCAGTTCCCGTTCCTCTCCGACCACGCGATCGACGGCACGCCATACCTGCCCGGGGTGATGGCGCTGGAGATGTTCGCCGAGGCCGCCCAACTCCTGTGGCCTGCGTGCTCCCTCTCCGGCTTCGACGACGTCAGCTTCGGTCTACCTGTCAAACTGGTGCGTGACGAGCAGAAGGTGCGCGCACGGGCATGGTTCGCTCGGCAGGATGATGCGCATGTGTGGGTCGAATGCACCCTCGAGTCCGATCTGGTGAACAAGGCTGGTGAGGTGTTCGGTGAGCCACGTCAGCATCACGCCGGCACTGTGCGTCTGCTCAAACAGGGTGCAGAGAAGCCGGTGCCGCTCATTCCAGCAGTCGGCCTGCCGGAGCGCGGCGTCGCCTCGCTTCCGACCACGTTCATCTACGAGCGCTTCTTCCACGGACCGAGATTCCAGGCGCATGGCGGCATCATCGCCGGCTCAAGCGTGAACGGAGATGTGGGCTGCGACGGAATCGCCCTGATGCGCAGCGAGTTGCCTAACGGAATCCAGTTCGCGGACGAACCGGTCCTTCTCGAAGCACTGCCGATGCTCATCGAGGTCGGTTTCCAGAACGCCGGCATGGTGGCGATGGAGATAGACCGGCTGCAATCGCTGCCCATCGGCATCGAGCAGGTCGAACTGCTGCAGACCCCAGAAGCCGGAGGCCTGCGCGTGCGCAGTGTTCGGCGGGCGGCGGAGGCCGATGGAGTAACCCTGCACGACGTCTTGATCGTCGATGCAGACGACCATCCGGTGCTGGCGCTCAACGGGGTGCGTCTGAAGGGGATGGCGCCGGTCGAGCCCGAGATGGAGTTCAAGTTGAAACGCAATTGAAAAATCATCTTTCCAATTGAATCAATAGGGTATGAAAATGTGGAATCCAGCCGCTCCCCCTGCCCCCCTCGACCTGCCTATGGGAACACCTCAGGGAGTGACTGCTGCGTGGATACCGGTGCGCGCCACCGAGCCGACCGCGCCGCCGCCCGATGTCCGCGAGGTACCGCTCGTCAACCGCAACGAGGCGATGCGTTTCAAGAGTGCGAAACGAGCTGAGGAGCATGCCTCGGGCCGCTACCTGCTGGCGCAACTGCTGTTCATCTCAGGATATGACCCGAATCTGTTGCGCATCGACCGAGACGCCTACCGCAGACCGATGATCGCCGGACTCGACTTCCCGCCCTCCGTGTCAATCGCCCACAGCGGTGGTGTCGCCGCAGTCGTCATCGGACCTAATCGGCTGGCGATCGGCCTCGACCTGGAACCGCTCGACGTCACCCGGCAACGCAACATCCTGCCATTGATGGCTAGCCCCGGGGAGCGCAAGTTACTCGGAAAACTGTGGGATGAGGACGCTGAAGAGGCCAGTGTGCGCACCACGGAACTGTGGGTCGCCAAGGAGGCTATTCTCAAGGCAACCGGTCTGGGGATGGGCCTGGCACCGCAGTCGTTCACCGCCGAGGGGCTGCATGAAGTCCAGATTCCCAATCGGGGGATCTTCCACATCCTACGCTCGCAGGTGGAGTTCGATGGCCGTCCGTTCGCGCTATCCCTCTCCTACCAGAACTGAGCGCAAGGCGTCAGTCCTCGGTCAACTCCGCCTCGAGCACATTCTCGCTGGCCCCGATGCGCTTGGCCAACAGGTAGGTGAACGAGATGGCGATTATCCATAGGGGAATGTTCGCTTGGTAGAAGGTCTCGTAGGCGATGATGTTGGTCTTGCCACCAGTGATCAGGTAGCCAATCACGAAGAATCCTGCCAAGATTCCGATCGACTGCCCGATGAACGCCACCATGCTCGCCATTCCAATCCCTCGGTTCCGCTCTTCTTCTGTGGTGAACTTCGCCATCAGGGCGTCGTTTGAGACCAGCAGCATCGGGTAGATCGGCACCACGAAGATGAGCACCGCGAGCATCGGGGGTAGCCCGATCGAGAAGATGGACCAGAGCGTGCCATAGGCGGCCGCCGACCAGAGAAGGACAGTTTGGGGTCCACGGTCGTCACAGACTCTGCCAATCACTGCGAAGAGAATCAGAACGGCAATGACAGCCCACGCCTCCAAAAGACCGGTGAAGTCGACGTCGAAGCCGACGACCTCGAGATATCGCAGCGCTGTGAGAACGACGGCCCCGCGTGGAATCGCCACAAGGAGGACTCCCAAGAGACAAAGCAGCGCCCACTTGCTCTTGAACCGGAAGATTCCGAGTAACATTCCCAACTTTTCATTCATGGTCATCTTCACCGGTTCAGGCTTCTTCTCAGCCCTCAACATCCAGACAGGCCACGAAAATTCATCCCCTTCGAATTTCGACACCATCCACGCTCCAACGAGGAGGGCGGGGACTGACACACCTACGATTCCCAGCATCGCGTATGTCGTCCCCATCGGCAGAAACATGACGTATAATCGGCTGCAGAGCATCGAGCCGACCGCAGCTGCGAAGGAGGCGAACGCGTAGAGAACTCCGAGGTACTCGCCCTTCTGTTCGGGGAACCACTCGGTACCGACCGCCACCCCTACTCTCACGGTTGCGAAGAGGGCGATTTGAACGGTCGAAGCGATGATGTAGGCCTCAAGTGGCAGGAATGGGAAGGTCAGCATCAACAGTGCAGCGCCGCCAACCCCGAAAGTCATCATCTGTTTTCGATGGCCCCACTTGTCGGCGATAGCACCCCAGAGAGGCCCGAACGAGCCGAGCGCGAAGGCCAACAGAGCGAGGTGGAGGATGACCACATCTTCGGAAGCACCCAATTCCCGGGTGTGGAATGAGTAGAGGATGAGGGCGTTGTTGATGCCGGCAATCAGGAATGTGGTGGCGATGACCAGTCGCTTCAGATCTCCTTCCTTCCGTGGACCGTGCCCCAACTCCTTGCCATTTTCTTCCAAGGTGCGATAGCGTCCCTTGAGCCAGAAACCGACTCCGATGAGGATCGGAATCGTGAGGTAGAACAGGGTGGTCTTGAGTCCGCCTGAGAGAATGCTGGGTCCCCTGTCATCCATCTCTAAGTGCACTTCGGCGGTCTTGTCTTGATTGCCCGCGGAATCGTTCCACATCACGTGCGCCTGCAGGTTCACGCCGTCGTTCCACTCCTCGATCTCCCAGGTGTAGATGCCGTACTCCGCCGCTGCCTGCTTGCCGTAGGGTTCGAGGATGCGCTCAACCCCTGAGTCAACCGTATGCAACACGATGGTGTCCTGGTCGATGGCCAGCTCCCCGAGCGCCCAACGTGCCTGCACACCCCAGACCACATCTCGCCGGGAGTAGTTCTCGTGCGAGCCACGAAACATCTCACCCTCTTCGATTATCCAGGGCTCGTCGAACTGGTAGGTCCCCGCTTGCATCGAGAGGTTGGTCGGGTAGTCCTCCTCTCCCCAGAGGACGGTGCAGTCACACGAAAATCCGGGTAGGTTGTTGCATGACACTGTCCACTGGATCGCCAGCGTGTCGCCGGAATCGATA